>NZ_JAUBSB010000007.1:0-202456 GCF_036702135.1 Microcoleus sp. LAD1_D3
ATCTTGTCGAGTCGTTATCGGAATCGTCGTCGCCGTTATGGTCTGCGTTGTAATTTATTATCAGCAATTTATAATTATGAGTTAGCTCTAGGGGGATTAAATTGAAAACCTTCTATTATAGCATAGATTTTTTTTGCAAGAGGTCTAATTTTTTCTGCAAAGTGCCCGTATTGAGTTCCCACCTCAGCCACCACACTATCTTTCGGCAGATATTCCAATATCTTTAATCGACTTTCAACAAAGCGACAATTCTTAATGTGACAATCTTGAAGCTTTGGGGCCGAAAGCACCAATGGATTGTCATCCAAATTATTCCATTTCTTGTTATCCCAGCCCTTAGTCGCTTGTAAAAATCTTTTTTTGTATTCGATAAAATCAAACATATTATTGCGATGATAATTGAACTCGAAGCCCAGGGGAAAATATCTAATCAATACCAAGCATTTTGTAGTCAGTGCCTAGGTTTTTTTGCCACTTCAGAAGCAATGACTAAAGTACCTACTACATTATTTTTTTGACATTTGGGCAATTGGGTCTGCTACAAAAAATCCTAGGGTAATCCTATTTGATTTGTGAACGAGATTTTTTGTAGAGCAACCCCTGATGGTCTATAGAAGGAGAAAAAAAACAAATATTGACTTTGACAAATCCTAAAAGGATTAGTATTTAATTTTAAGTTAACTCTATTTTAGATTAAAATACACCAGGGTTTAATAGATGTGATTAAATAATAGCTGAGAGAGAGTCTGCTGTCAATATATTTTATCGGTCACTTATAATTTAACAGGCTTGCACTCAGCGGGTCTCAAAACAAATGCCACGAATACCTACCTTAACATTCGATCGCGGAACGCTCCTCCTACACCCCCCGCCCAAAGGCAGAGACTGGGTGGACTTTGCGACATGGGACGATCGCGTGGAAAAATTCCGCATTCGAGCCATTCACTACCGCCCGCTGGTAGAATGCCTCCAAGCCGAGTGCATTCACTTCACCGACGAAGCTAGGGCATACGAACTACTCGAACTCGTACCCAGCGTGGAAATGCAGCCTTACCCACATCAAGAACAAGCCCTCGCAGCTTGGCAGGAAGCAGGAAGCCAAGGAGTAGTCGTCCTCCCCACCGCTTCCGGCAAAACTTATCTGGCACAATTAGCCATGCAAGTCACTGGTCGCAGTACATTAATTGTAGTACCAACTCTCGATTTAATGCACCAGTGGTATGCTAATTTAAAAGCAGCTTTTCCCGACATCGAAATCGGATTGTTGGGCGGAGGTTCGCGGGACAAAACGCCAATTTTAGTGGCAACCTACGACAGTGCAAGTATTCATGCAGAAACCTTGGGCAATAAATACGGTTTGCTGGTTTTTGACGAATGCCACCATTTGCCAACGGACTTTTATCGAGTAATTTCCGAATATGCGATCGCGCCTTTTCGACTCGGACTGACAGCTACACCCGATCGCACCGATGGCCGCCACAGCGATTTGCATTTCCTGATCGGCCCGACAGTATTTAGCAAAAGACCCGAAGATTTGGCAGGCGATGCTTTAGCCGACCATAAAATAGTTCAAATTATGGTAAAACTGTCAACAGAAGAAACCGACCGCTACGCCGAATTAATCAACATTCGCAACGACTTTTTAAAACAGTCTAACATCAGAATATCCAGCCTCGAAGGTTGGAAACAGTTTATCATGGCAAGCGCGCGATCGCCCTTGGGACGGCGCGCCATGCTAGCCCACCGGCAAGCCAAAGAAATCGCCCTGTGTACCGAAGGAAAACTGCGAATTTTAGCCCAAATACTAGCAGAACACTCTCCCCAGCGCACCCTAATTTTCACCGGAGACAACGCCACAGTTTACCGAATTTCCCAAGAATTTCTCATCCCCACAATTACCCACCAAACCCCTGTCAAAGAACGCCACGAAATCCTCGATCGGTTTCGCAGCGGCGAATACAAAACCCTCGTCGCCTCCCACGTCCTCAACGAAGGAGTGGACGTTCCCGACGCCAGAATTGCTATCATATTGTCAGGTACGGGCAGCGAACGCGAATACATTCAGCGATTGGGTCGAGTTCTCCGCAAAAGCAGCGATGTAAATAAGTTAGCAATTCTCTACGAAGTCGTCACCGAAGACACCAGCGAAGAAAGAACTTCTCAACGCCGTCGAGGAGGAATGCAGCCTCACAAACCCCAACCACAAACACAAATAGAACCGCCAAAGCCAGAATATCAGAAATTAGAAACTGTCAAACCGACACCCATTTACGGAGTCAACCGAGAGACAACCAAAAAAGCAGCAGAATCACCCGCAAAATGGGGAGAAGATAATGATGAAATTCCCTGGTAGCAAGCCTAAACTATTTCTGAACACTCTCTTTCTTTCTCTCTCTTCCCTTCGCGTTCTTCGCCTCTTCGCGGTTCGTTAAAAATAAAAAACTATTAACAAATGCTACCCACTGATTTATTAAGTCACCGCCAAAACGGAGAATCAATCATCCCGCTACGCCTCAAGATAGATGCTAAAAACTTAGAAGCAGCTAGGGAAATGATCACCTGCTTTCAGGAGTCGATCGGCAAAACCCAAGGCGAACTCGACGGACGCTTGCTAGAATTAGAAGGCGACAGCCCGGATTATCGGCTGAAACGGGGATTAGCGCACCTGCTGAAAGGCGGTTTCTGTACCTTGGAAGTCATCAGTCCCCTAGAACCCTCAGAGTTGAGACAGCGGGTTTTTGCATTGTCCGCGCGATCGACTCCCAGCCCTCAATCCACCCAATTAACCCTGGAAAAAGTAGCAACTGAACTCAGCCAAGACTTAAACAGAGAAGTTTTGCCTCACGAAATCACTACAGGTTTATACGCCGATTTAAACGAAAACAAAATCCTCACAGAGTTTAATGCACCAACACCCGAAAACTTGCTTCACAAATACAATCTTTCTCAAGTTCAAGGCATATTTTACCGAGCAAGTCAAGTCCAATTAACCGCCCACCGCAACGATCCAGGAGAATACAAACTCTTATTTCGCTATCTGAAACTATTTCAATTAATGACTTACATCGAAGGCGATGCAGACCACGGTTTTACACTGACAATAGACGGCCCTACAAGCTTGTTTAAACCCAGCACCCGCTACGGCTTAGCCCTCGCGAAAATGCTGCCCGCACTGCTGCACGTCACCAAATGGAGTATGCACTCGACACTGCACACAAAAGACCCTTTTAGTGGCGTTTTGAAAACAGGTAAATTTACCTTAAATTCCGACTGCGGTTTAGTCAGCCACTATCCCCCTGGCAAGCCTTATGATAGTATGTTAGAAGCGGCATTTGCTGAAAGATGGAATTCCACAAAAACCGAGTGGCAACTAGAGCGAGAAGTTGATTTAATTCCGATTCCAGGTAGTGTGATGATTCCCGACTTTCGGTTAGTGCATCCCGACGGGCGAGTGTTTTTATTAGAAATAGTTGGCTATTGGCGGCCGGAGTATTTGCAAAAGAAATTTGCACAAGTACAGAAATCTGAATGCGATAACTTGATTTTAGCTATTTCCGAACGGCTGAATTTAGAAAAAGCCGGGGTGAATGTAAATGAAGTGCCAGCAAAAGTAGTTTGGTTTAAAGATAAATTGTTGCCCAAATCAGTCCTGGAAGTCCTCGAATAGTAACCAATCGGCGCATCAGTTAAGAACTTCTTTCTTTCTCTCTCTCTGCGCCCTCTGCGGTTCAAAAAAATCCTCTTCTATAAATGAAATCATCCTCAAAAAATATCGCAGCACGCTATACTAAAATGGGAATTCACCCAAATCCTTGCCACCGCGTAGTCTCACCCTAAAACTGATTGAAAAATGGCAGACACAAGTATTGTCGAAAGAATCAAAAAGCTGTTAGCCCTAGCCACCTCATCTAATGAAAACGAATCGACGGCAGCAGCCGAAAAAGCTTCCCTTTTACTGGCACAGTACAATCTCAGCCTCGCGGATTTAGGGCCAAATCACCAAGAAGAGATTGACGAAAACTCAGTTGAAACAACATCGAAATTTGTCACTTGGAAAATGATGCTGCTTTCGGGAATTGCGGACGCTAACGGTTGCACTGCCATGCGAAACACTTATAATGGCAGTATGTTTTTGGTGGGAACTTCTACAAACCTGATTGTTTGCAAACATCTGTACGAGTATTTGAGTTCTGCGATTGAAAAAAGGGCTAAATACCGCAAAGGAAACGGCAGGGGGTTGGCGTATCTGAATGCTTTTCGGGTTGGATGCGCGACAAGGTTGAGACAAAGATTGTTGGAACAAAAACAGGAGATGGAAGAGTCGGGGATTCCGGGTTCGGGGGATGTGGCGGTGACTCCAGGGATTGTAGTGCGATCGATGTTTGAGAAAAATCAACAGGCGATCGCGGATTATCTAGAGGGCCGAGGGGCTAAAGTTAAAACCAGAAGTGGTTCTCAAGTCAGCAGCGCGGCGGGTTTTTATTCGGGGTATGAAGTGGGCGACAAAATTAGTTTGCACAAGCAAGTGCAGCCGCAAGGGGATATGAAACAACTTAATGAATGTCTTTGAGTAGGGTGTGCGATCGTGAAAATCAGCTTCCTAGGTTAGGATTAAAAACAGAAACTAACAGAAGAAGCCATGTCAGACCAAGATATCGCTAATATAATTACGATCGAACCTGGTAAACGACTTGGTAAACCTTGTATTCGAGGCATGAGAATTACAGTCTATGACGTGCTGGAATATCTTGCTTCTGGGATGACTTATCAAGAAATTCTAGATGATTTTCCCTATCTCACCCAACCGGATATTTTAGCTTGCTTGAGTTTCGCCGCTAAACGGTAATTGGATCGAGAGCGTTATAGTTAAGTGAATAAGATACATAGGGTAAAAACATGACAGTTTACGATCTAACTATTGCTAAAATTAGCCAACTGCCAGAGTCACTTGTTCAAGAGGTGAATGATTTTATAGACTTTTTGCTCCTCAAATACAACAGTGAATTACCACAGCTTACTGAATCAGACTTTTCTGACTATTTAAAGAATTTAGAAGCCTACGAAGAAAAGTTGGCCCGTGGAGAGATTCAATGGTAGCAGCTTCATCAGTAAATCCAACATATACAAGAGGAGATGTCGTGTTATGCGATTTGAATCCGGTAGTTGGTACAGAGCAAGCTGGTATAAGACCTGTTGTCATCTTATAGATTGACGGTGCTAATGCAGTAAGTCCTCATACTATTATTGCACCGTTTACTACAAAGATTCGTCGCGCTCTTTTACGTTCTAATGAATTAATCCCAGAGGCGCAGAGGGCGCTCAGGAAATAAGCACAGAGTAAGATTAGGAAAAATTATAGAATCGGCGAGCGCCGTAGTTGACACTTATATAGGGTATTATACCGCAGTTGCGATATAATAGGATTCATGCAATCCATATCTGAACTTCCTCAATTACTATATGTACGAAGCCTTTATCGATCTAGATGAACTGATATTACGATGCAGAGATAAATTGTCGAGAAAGTTTATCCAAGAGGCAGTTTCTTGCTATCGCTCTGGCGCATTTCGTTCCTGTATTGTCTCAACATGGAACGCAGTAGTTTTTGATTTTCTCCACAAGCTGAGAGAGTTAGAACTTTTGGAAGATAAAGAAGCTGCGAAATTACTAGAAGAATTTGATAAGTTGAGAAGCTCAGGTAAACAGTTTAAAGAGCTTTGGCAATTTGAGTCTAATATTCCTGAGATTGCACTCACGAAATTTGAACTAATCTCGACGGTAGAGAAATCTGATATTCAAAGACTGTTTGAAGATCGAAGCCGATGTGCTCATCCTTCCATGACTTCTTTAGAGGAGCCATTTGAAGCAACAGCCGAGCTAGCACGTTATCACTTGAGAAGTGCAGTAACACATCTTTTAGAGCGTCCGCCTGTTCAAGGACGCGCTGCCAGCAAGAGAATTTTTCAGGACATTAAATCTGAATACTTTCCAATAGATCCTGAATTAGCAATAAAGTATTTCCAAAAAAGCCCATTGGCTCGTGCGCGATATATTTTGATTAAAGATATTGTTATCGGCTTAACGAAAAATTTGTTAATAGAAGAGCGTCCCGAAGATGAGAGGTTACGTCAGTTTTCAGCCCTGAATGCTGTATCAAGTATGTATCCTCAAGAAACAAGAGAGATATTGAATAGTCATTTATCTGACATTATTATCAATAGACTTATGGATGAAAATTGGGATAAAGCTATCATTTATCTTGGAACTATTGCTGCTTGGGATAGTATCAGTGAACCATGTAGAATAAAAGCAGAAGCTTATATTAATAAAGTTGAGATATTTGAAATACACAACAGATTCGTCAAACGACTTTCACAAGAGGCTATCTCTATATTAGTGAAAGCATCTCATATAAGTTTCTTGAGAAAATCTGTAACCAAGAAGCTTCTGATTCCTGTGAAGGACTTACTCTCATTGAGAGAAACTTGTAAAGATGACCTTTTTAAGGAAAAAATACTTATTCCTGTTTTGCTGGAATTGTCTCCGCAAGCTACTTTAGACGAGCTACTTTCAATGAGAACCGAGACTTTACTGAAATCGGACGAGGCTATTCAAGTCTATACGAAAGAGAAAATTAAGGATTCCTCGTTGATCAAGTTAATTTCGATAGCATCCAAGCATCAAGATAGAGGGCTTATTGATTTAATTGAGTCTGACTTGGAGGCGAAGATCCCTACTGCAAATTTAGAAACATTACTTGAAGCAAAATCCGCATATAAATCAATTGATGAACCAGAAGTTAAAATTTTTGAATTATTCGACAATTTTATTGCTCAACAGGTAAAAGAAGAAATAGAAACCACCTCACTACAGAAAATTGTATTATTAATGGAAGGATATAAAGATAGATTTTTTATCGATTTAATTGAGCCTGACTTAGAGGAAAAGATTTCTACTGCAAACCTAGACGATTTACTTGCGGCAAAGTCAACATACAAATCGATAGATGAACCAAAAGATAAGATACTTGAGTTGCTTGACGAATTTATTACTCGGCAAGTTAAGATCGCTTCTTTCGATGATTTGCTTAAACAAAGAGGATATTGGGATGAAATTTCTGATAAATTGCTTGAACCCATTTTGCAAAATAATGTTTCAGCAATAATTGATAAGTTTGCAAACTCTAGCACTTTTGATTCTGCTGGCAGTAACACTAGGTTACTAATTAAAATTGCTGAATACTTGAGCTCAATACAATGGGAAAATATTTTAGAATCTTTTTTTCAAAACGATCAACTTTACTGTTCATATAGTTGTTTAGGGGGAATGGAAGCACTATTTAATAAGTCTTTAAAACTTAGTAATTCTGTGCAGCCTTATTGGATATCTTTTCGAGATAAACTTAATCAATTCGATGATAAGTACAGCAACAGTCTGAAGCGCCTGATTGATTCCCATGTATAAAAATCAGATTGCTATTACCGGCAGCAGCCCAACAACCCTGTTGGAGTGGACTTACGCATAAACTCTATCTGTAGGGCGAAGCACACGCACCTTACCGCTAATAGTAGTGTTGCAAAGCAGTTTTTGCCTCCAGGACTGCTTCTTTAACCAAAAGTAAAAGACAAGCTAACTTTAACTTAGCTTGCCCTCAACTTTCTGGATATTTTATTAATCCAAACTAAAGGATTGTTTAGTCTAAATAGGGGTCGAGATTAGCAAAAAGTTACTCACCCATATCACTTGAGGCGTTTTGCCTGTTTTTACGCCAAAACTGGCACCGGTTGTGGCCAACGTCCCATGACTTTACCAATCACCGCCAATTCTTCCATCAACTTGTCGAACTGATCCGGTGTTAAAGATTGCGATTCGTCAGACAAAGCTTTTTTTGGGATTGGGGCGCACTTCTATCATCAGCGAATCAGTACCAGAGGCGATCGCCCTCAATCAATCAATCAATTCCGCTTCTTCAAAAATCTGTCTAGTCGTCAACTCCAAACCAGGCAGCAACTCATCCACAATCGGTGTATTATCCGTATAAACTTGACTCAAACCATCGGTCAAAAAACTTCTAATTAAAATAGCCTCTGGAGCAATTACCCAAACTCGCGGAACTCCCGCCGCCAAATAATCTTTCGCCTTCTCTTCAAATTCCTTCATACTTTGATCCGGCGATATAATCTCAATCACCAGTTCAGGAATTGCGGGACAAGCTTCATTTCGCCGCCAACTTTTCGGCAGACGTTCATAAGAAATGTACGTTAAATCGGGAACAGGTACCCAATCTTTATCCTGACGTTTTAACAAAATGGCCCATTCTGGAAGCACTCGCCCGCGTCCTTTACACCATACACGAATCAGGTCACACAAAGCTCCCTGTAAACTGGAATGAAAAAATTTTGGAGACACTTTAGGAACTGCTTCACCATCTACAAACTCACAATATATATCTCCGTCGGGCAAAGCTAGAAATTCTGCTAAAGTGAGTTTGGTTCCGATGCCTACCATGACTCCCAGCCCTCTCGCTAATTAATTCAAATATCAATTATACAAAATTTCCCAACATTCCTAGAAGTGCGATCGCCCCTGGGCCTCTATTCCAAAAACAGAATAACAAAATCCCCGACTTCTTTAAAAAGTCGGGGATTTAACCGCGATCGCATTTTAGGTTAGGCGTTTCGCCTGTTTCTATGCCAAAACTGGCACGGGCTGCGGCCAACGTCCCATGACTTTACCAATCACCGCCAATTCTTCCATCAACTTGTCGAACTGATCCGGTGTTAAAGATTGTGGCCCGTCAGACAAAGCTTTTTTCGGATTCGGGTGCACTTCAATCATCAGCGAATCTGTACCAGAGGCGATCGAAGCAAAGGCCATCGACGGTACAAACTGCGCCCAACCGGTGCCGTGACTCGGGTCAACCATAATCGGTAAGTGAGTCAGAGTTCGCAATACTGGTACGGCCGACAAATCAAGCGTATTGCGCGTATATTGCCTGTCATACCCGCGAATTCCGCGCTCGCACAAAATCACGTTCGGATTGCCAGAAGCCATGATATACTCAGCAGCCATCAACCATTCTTCAATGGTTGCGGAGATGCCACGCTTCAGCAAAACAGGTTTGTCTTGAGCTCCTACTTTCTTCAACAGTGAGAAATTCTGCATATTTCTCGCCCCGACTTGGATCACGTCGGCTACTTCTACGATCGCACTTAAGTCGGCCGCATCCATAACTTCTGTGATAATTCCCAAACCGCTAGCTTCCCGCGCCGCAGCTAGCAATCCCAAAGCACTCTCGCCGTGGCCTTGGAAAGCGTAGGGGGAAGTTCTTGGTTTGTACGCGCCACCACGGAGAAAATGAGCTCCAGCAGCTTTGACGCGCATTGCCGTTTCCACAATCATTTCTTCGTTTTCGACCGAGCAAGGGCCTGCTACGATCGCGATCGGGTGATGCAAGCCGATCATTACAGTTCCTAAAGGAGTAGCAACCGCTACTTCGCTGGCTTCTCCTTGGCGGTACTCCAGAGAAGCGCGTTTGTAGGGTTTTTCCACGCGCAGCACTTCTTCAATCCAGGTACTCATTTCGCGCAGTTGCATCGGTTCGAGCTCAACGGTGTCGCCAACCAAACCCATGACGGTTTTGTAACGGCCGACGATTTTTTCTGGGATCAAACCCCAGTTAGTGCGGAGGTCTTCGTCTAGTCGATCAATCTCGGCTTCTGGAGTGCCGGCTTTCATTACAATAATCATATTTTTTTTGCCTTCTTAGTTGGGCTAGAAACGGATGATGACTCTGATGCACTGAGAAAAATAGATGCAATGGCGATCGAGAATCTATTTATATCAGTATTTTTAGCATTGTTGTGGGGCGGGTTCTTGTTCCCTCCCCAAAAACAAATTCTAGATGGTTAACAGCTTAGTTTTTAGCTAATGACTAATAACTAATAACTAATGACTAATGACTAACTTTTTGGTTTGGCCGCGCGCCACGCTTCTCGCATCCGTCCAAAATTGGTATTAAATTCTTCCCACCCCAGAGTGCTTCCTGAAATTTCTTCATCCCAGGAAGCCGAGAGGACTCCGTAGCTCAATCCCAGAACGCCTAGACCAAAACAGCCCATGCTTACCAGCAATACTGCTGTGTTGGGCAAATCAAACAAGCCCTTGCTGACTACGAAATAACTCACAAAAAATGTGGAAATTCCCAATAGGGTAGGTATGCCGCAGAATACCGCTATGCGAGATATCATGCGTTGGCTGACTACTTCTGGGATGGATTGCGCCTGTTTTCCGGTTTTGTTAGCTTTCGGCTGCTTGTCGGCAGAATCCGACTCTAAGGCTACGCTTGCTTGGGGTTCTGGGGGCTTTTTAGGCGTTTTTTTACGATTTGTTGCCGGTTCAAAGGGCAAGCGCTTGCGGGGTGGTTCGGAGGACATATTTTATCTCTAACCTGAAATCTCGAACATTTATTCAATGTCTTGGTGTTTGTCCAAGATTAAAGAATATTGTCGCAAATTTTGGCTTTGGTGTTTAGCCGCGAATGCCTAGACGGGCAATCAATGCTTTGTAGCGATCGACATTTTCGTTTTGGATGTAGGCTAGCAGGCGCTTGCGGCGGCTGATCATCATCATCAAACCGCGCCGGGAGGCGAAGTCTTTTTGGTTGATTTTCAGGTGGGCGCTGAGTTTTGTGATGCGATCGGTCAGCATGGCGACTTGGACATCTGCTGAACCGGTATCGGTTTCATGGGTTTGGAAGTCGCCCATGATTTCTTGTTTGCGCTGTTGTGTAAGAGCCATGAATTGATTTTAGTTTTTTTTGTACGATTGTCACAATCTCCTATGTTATCACACCGGAAGCATAACAACGATAAAATTTTTGCCACAGATGGGTTTGTTGGCCCGGCAGAATTTTGGTTTTTATTCCCGGTTTCTGGATGTGGTAGGCGATTATCGGCTCAAATAGGCGATCGCCTCACGTATCCAATCATCCGCATTACCTTTGGCGGATAAAGTGCTGTCTTGACTAAGGGTTTGCAGCGCTTGCAAGACTTCAGCCGCAGTGTATCCCATCGCCAGCAGGATCATCTCGACTTCTTCTTGAATAGCTGGGGGGACTCCGGCGGCGACTGAAGTTGTCAAACCTGCTTGCTGGCGCCATTCCGAGAGTTTGCTTTTGAGTTCCAGGGCGAGACGTTCTGCGGTTTTTGTACCGACGCCCGGGGTTTTGGCGAGGATGCGGGTGTTACCGCCGACGATCGCCTGGACTAAATCTTGCAATCCTAAAGTATCGAGAAGTGCGATCGCCAGTTGAGCACCGACACCGCTAACACTCGTCAACTGCCGAAACAAATCGCGTTCGGCCGCGCTGCCAAAACCGTACAATACGATTTGGTCTTCCTTAACTTGCTGGTGGGTAAAAATTTGGGCGACTTCGCCGGATGCTGGCAATTGACCGGTCACACGGGGCAAAATTTGGATTTCATAGCCGATTTGATTGACTTCCAGAGTCAATATGACGCGGTTGCTGCCTTTGGCGATATCGGCTACTGTGCCTTTGAGATAGCTAATCATAGAATTAATAATACACCGCTATTGGCTTTCATCAAACTCGGCTATGATGCTGCGGATTTCGTTGAGGCTGATATCTGTTCGATCGGATTTTGAGTAAATGGTTAACAAAAGTACGATCGACGGCGATTCGACTTGATAAATCATGCGATATCCTGCACTTTTTCCTTTTTGGATGTTGCTGTTTTTCACCCGGACTTTTAAGATGATATAATCTTCCCCCATTCCGGGAATGCGATCGCCAATAAAATTGCCAGCCTGTATTTGTTCAATTACCGGCTGGACATCATTGCGGATACTGCGATATCTTTTCGCGAGGGCATACAAATTTGCTTCAAAGTCATCCGCAAATCTGATCATGATTGTTTCGGCTTCATTCGGCATCGATTCTCTCCCACAGTTCAGAGATTGGTCGGGTTTGTCCGGCTTTGGCTTGCTGCAACGCTCTTCTGAGACTGGCTTTTACTTCTTCAACTGGAGTATCGTCGGGGTCGTCTTCAGCTTCATCTGTAGGTTCGGGAAGAAGGACGATAATTCGCACGGGGCCCGAAGTGTCTAGTGTTAAAGGTCGATCGAGAATTAATTGACCTTTTTCGTCGATCGTTCCTGTGACTTCAAAGGCTTTCATGTGTTTTTCCGTAATTTTTTTGAGTTAATACTATTATATAAGGCAGCCCGATCGGTTTTGTTGTTGTCAAGTCAAAATAAGCTGCTGTTTAACCAAAGACAAATCCGTCTTACCAAAATTCACAACCAAAGCCACATTGAAATTTTCCAAGGATTTGACAAACCACATAATTTCATTAGAAGCTTTACCTTCATAGTGATTAAACAAAATAGAAAATCGCTTTTCCAACTCTGGTTTGACTTTGCCCGAAAGCAGTACCAGTTTGAGCAATAAACCCATTGTCCTGCTGGCGCCGAGGTTGTACACCAAGTCGTAAAAAACGTAGTGGCTGGGATGTTGGGCATTTTCCACTACTAAGAAGTTGAACAACTGGTGGCAAGTCCCAACTAACAATATATTATTGAATTTCACCGAGTCATTTTCTCGGAATGTATTTTTGATTTGTTTGTACAAACGGTCATTAAATTGACGCCCGCCGTATTCTGGTTCTACCGAAGATATTAAATATTCATATAAATCCACTTTAAATGAGGCGTAAGATGGAGTTTGTCTGGCATCTCTCAGGAAAAATTGAGCCTCTTCTTTGTAGCTGCGATCGCCTGCTACTTTTCCCGCAAATTCCCTTACCGCTAAGTGTAGTTCTGCATCGTTCAAAAGTGTGGGATTAGCCGCTCGCTGCACAATTCCTATTTCTGTATTTCTCGGCTCAACCAAATAATTTAAATATTGAGACAAATGTGTTTCAAATTGTCGCTGTCTTTGAAATGCCAGTTTTTGAATGGTTTGTTGGTCTTCCTCAATGCTGCCCTTGCTCAGCAGAGAATACCCGTACAAATAAGGATACCGACATATCAATTCGCCCAAAGGATAATCGGTATCTTGTTGCTGCTGCTCCGCCTCTCTATCTAGGGCTTTTACTAAGCGCTCTAGGGTCTGAAATTCTTCACTTTTAGTAAAAAAAGCTATTTGTTCTTGCAAGCGCTTGACTATGTAAAATTCCGTCCCGAATCGGGGAGAACTCTGCTTAAATAAAGCTACTAAATTTGCGATCGCGAACTGGTTGTGTGATTGCAATTGCCAGCGGTTGATCGGGATGTAGCAGCAGCGGTGGAGGATATATTTAAAGTGCTGATCCAATCGCTTGACGGAGACTATACTGTACAAAGTTGCTTCAATCTCTCGATCGGGATAGCCCATGCCGTCGATAAATAGCTTTCGGAACCGCTCGATCACCTGTGCGGGGGATTCTGTTTCCACGCAGGAGACGATGTGATCGTACAATCTCTGTTCGTTGCTGCCACTTGGAACCGTCTGTGAGGGCGGGGTGAGGATGCTGTCTGCATCTGTGTCTACGCTGCTGTCTGCAACTTCTGCGACAACGACTGTCGGTTGTTCCCCAAAAGTTTGATCGGGATTCAAGAACCAATAGTGCTCTTGGCTTAATTGTTTGTTGGCCGCCCAATCCAAAGCTGACTGCAAACTTTCCCCTGTCAATAACAGCGATTCATCTTCGCGGTCTGAAGCCAGCCATGCTGCTAGCGCGGAGCGGTAGGGAGCCAATTTTCCTAGCTCTTTTTCTACCCAGAATCGATTAAATACTGACTGATAAATTAGGTTAGAAACTATTAATTTACCGTGAGATTTAACCACCAGTCCTGACAGTTGCAATTCGATTTTTTCGGGAGAGTATTCTGCTGGTAGTCCCTGCGATTCCCCCGGTTTTGTTGCCTTGACAGGTTGCAAAGCTTGCTGGTACACGGTTAACAGCCGCGTGAGGTCGCAGTGGCTATGGAAAATACGATCGCGTATGGGTATCAAATGTTGGGGTTCGTCTTCTTCTTCCCAATTTTTAATAATTCTGTGTTTGATTAGTTTTTCAACCTGCTGAACTTCGGAATTTCTGCCAATAAAAGGCCCGTATTCAAGTACCAAGTGGCAAAGTTTTTGAGTAAGAAACGGTTGGCCGCCCGTCCAAGCTAATATTTCTTGGAGCACTTTTTGGGGGCGAAAAGCTTTCAGGGCTAACCCTTTTGCTAGCGGCAAACTTTCGTGCAGTTGGAATCGACTTAAATGAATCTGCCGTCCAATATTAAAAGGGTTGGATCTTGGATCTCGGATCAATTCTGAGGGGGCTGCTACTCCCATAACAGCAAAAGTCAGGCGATCGTATTCCGGTTGCTCTGCCCGCTTGGAGTAACAAGCCCGCATCAAAGCAAAAAAATCGGTGGTACTGAAATTTAGGCTGCTGATGCTGTCAATGTCATCTATGAAAATTACCAGATTTTGCTGAAGTGACTTGAGCAAAACTTTTTCGATAAATATCTCCAATCGCTGCACCGGCGATAGCACTTCGCGATCGTTCCACCACTTGATGGCATCAAACCTGTTTGTGATGTGTAAACTGCTTGCCATGCGGTACATGATTCCGCCATACCACTTTTGGGGGGAGATATCTGGGCTGCTGATGCTTCTCAAGTTGATGGCGGCAAAAACTGTACCTTCGGCTTGCAACCTTTTGGCCGTTTGCACTAGCAGGCTGGACTTTCCCATTTGCGGCGAACTCAACACGTAGCAGAAGTCTCCGGCTTTGAGTCCTTCGTAGAGATCGCTGTCTGCCGATCGCCTGACATAGGTGGGCGCGCCGGCAGGCAAATATCCTCCGACTTGATATTGGTAGGTTGAGTTGACTTCTACTGTCATCTGCGAATTCATCAAGATGCTGCGCCCCTGTGCTATGGGATCGAAAGGTTACAAATTGTAATTATTGCCAGCTTACTATTATGGTGGAAAATTTTTGTTCCTCTTTCTCTATTGTCTACTAGCTCAGCTTTCTCCTTGTCAATCTTTACCGTATCTTTGCACGCGTTCGCCCCAAATCCTACGATCGGCTGAATCGTAGCCCGCCACTTGATTTTTTACACTCGTTCACATAATTATTAGATGAATTTTCACTCGATCGGATTGAGAACGCTAAAACGTCGTTCTTTTCACATTTTTTTACAATAATACTTTAAAATTCACCCGGTGGTATGATGTGGGCAGGGAAACTCCTAACCACAGCGCCGTCAACCTTCTGCCTTCAGATCCGCCTGCCGGATGCCGGAGAAAAACGCCCTCGCAATGGCTGCCAATAAAAAACCCCAGCGTTTTGCTGAGGACTGCTTGAGTGGGAGATATCGTTAATCTGCGTTTTTTTAGTTGACTTAGATTGCATGGAATTCCATGCTGCTGACTTTCCCCGGGCTTTCGCGTTTGGGGATTCCTAAGAACAAACTTTTCAGGATGCATCCACAAAAAGTTTAATTCTTAAAGGCTTTGTCAGTACCAGGCTAACCACTTACTCAACTATAAAAGTTAAGTCTGTGACTAATTGTAGAAGATGCGCCCTGATGGCTTAACTACCCGATGGATTAGCACCCTGATGGCATAACTCCCTGATGGATCGACGCCCTGATGGCTTTCGCTCCACTACCCAAAAGATTCGGGTTGATGGATGATCGTGGACATTAGTAACACGTCACTTCCGGCGTTTCCGATCGCAAGCGGGTGTGCCTGTCTGAATTGATTATGGCAGGCAGATTTATCAGAAGACAAGTGGGCTATTGCATCAACCCATTTCTGACAGATCGGGTTAGCCAAAAAGTGTCAATCTACGCAAATCAGGGTCATCGAACATGAAAAACAGCATCTTAGTATTAGGGGTAATTGCCTCGGCTGGCTTCGGCTTTTTCCAGGCAGGCAGCGCCAACGCTTCAGCCATCGCCCCACAACATTCATCAGCCAGCAGTTTGACGGCTTGGGAGAGTCGTCCCGACTTTAACTACACTGGAACGAATGAGGATGGGGAGCAAGAAGAGGTAAAAACGCGTAAAGGCAGGAAATAATTGGCGCCCGGAGTGTGGTTCGCTCTGATGCGGTTGTGGTTGTAGTTGTGGTGCTTGTTGTCCCAACCGCCTCTGATCGAGGCGGTTAAAACTCGATCCCAAGATCAGTCTACCTAATCCCAGGGGTGGGGATCAGTTTCAGAGAACTGTGGATGGGAAAATAAATAGGTAAGGCGAGTCTGTCGGTGGAGTTTCCCCGCCTGTCAACTTCCTTACCTTCTGATGTTCGGGATTTGGATCTGGCACAATCGTATTTCATCTCGTAAAAACCCAATGGAAAATACTCTCGAAACTACCCGCAGACAGCGCGTATTGACAAGAACCCAGGAACGGCGTCAGGCAACACCCAAAGAAAAACAGTTGATACACCTGCTAGCCAATATGGCTTGCAGTTTGATTAAATACGACTACAAACACGCAGCGGGGAAGGGTACCCTCCCGCCTTCGGAAAGCAAGCGTTTAGCGGAATGGCACTACTTGCGAGTTCAGCAAATTCGCCGGATCGAACGCTCATTGGAACCCGTAGCGACCCTTAAGCGCGTGTACTACAAGAGCATCCTCAGTCCGAGAGATCTGAAGTCTTTGAAACTTCTGTGGCTGGAGGAGGACAAAAACCGCGTCAAACGGGTCGATCCTGACTTGGACGACATCCTCAGCGAAGCTTTGGATCGGGGAGATACTTTAAAACAGCTATTTCACTCGATCGAAGTCAAAGAACGCACCTTTGCAGCAACTCCTCGCCCCGGCGCCGTCCCGCTGTGGGTCAAAGAATGGGAAGAGTCGGAATATGATATAAACTTTTTTCCGCCTTCGTTCTCTGCATGGGTTTCGATCGTGGACGACTAGGTTTAAGAAAAACTCTTTGACATGGCATCGATCGTAAATTTCAGATGGTAGACTGATTTGCTCTTGCTGCCATTGACGAAGAGTTGGCGGGCGTGAGGCTAAACTAGGTGGCGTTGCGCGCAGGCATCCGACTACAGAGAAGTAAATCGGAGTCAGTACCATTGTACAATGGGGGAAAACCAGGGCTTCAGCTAATAGCTGATAGCTGATAGCTGATAGCTGATAGTTTCTCATGACTGACTCGATTTCTACTTCTCCTCTAGACTCGGCGGCCGATACAGCCGAACTCCGCTCTCAGTTGAGGTCTGGTTCGGAAAAAACTCAACTGCAACTGCTGCAACAACAAATAGCAGATTCCGGTTGGGATGTATTGATGGAATTTTTATTAGAGCGCAAGTCGGATGCACCGACTGCAGTAATGGGTAAGGCTTACCAAATTCTTTACAGTGCTAATTCTCCGAGAGCGGCGGAGTTTTTGCAAGCGAATTTTCCAACTGGGGTTGTGCCGCTGCGATCGGACTCTAACGTTGATTACACTCCGCTGCAACAATTATTGGCGTTACAGGAATTTCAAGAAGCCGATCGCTTGACTTTAGAGAAGCTTTGTGAATTAGCGGGTGAGACAGCTTCCATGAGAAAGTGGCTGTATTTTACGCAAGTTGAGAGTTTGCCGGTGGCGGATTTGCAAACAATTAATACGCTGTGGAAAGTTCATTCCGAAGGCAAATTTGGCTTTTCGGTGCAGCGGGAAATTTGGCTCGGTTCGGGCAAGAATTGGGATAAGTTGTGGCCGCTAATTGGCTGGAAGAAGGGGAATAATTGGACGCGGTATCCGCAAGAGTTTATTTGGGATTTGAGCGCGCCTAGGGGTCATTTGCCGCTGTCGAATCAGTTGCGGGGAGTGCAGCCTTTTGCCGCTTTGATGGCTCACCGTGCCTGGTTGAAGTGAATGGTTTTGGGGCTTTTGGAGAATGTGGGGGCCGGCTGGATGTTCGGCCCGAAATTTGTGGGTGAGGGGGTGTTGGATCTCAGGGCTATTTCATTCTAAATAATTCCTTGGGTGTGTTAAGACCAAAGCCAGCAAGTCGTTGAGCTTGAGCCATATTCTGAAATCCATACTCTCGATATACTTATTATCAACGAACCGAACAAAATAAAAAGTCAAAAAGCCCGATCGACCTTTCATCGCTCAATCGGTAATTTTCCCTCTCAGAGCTTTAATCTGCCCTCGCTTGGTTTTGCTGTCGAGACGCTTGCGCTGGGAACTACGAGTCGCTTTGCTGGGTTTGCGCCTTTTCGGTATGACGATCGCACTTTTAATCAGTTCTTGCAGCCGTCTCAAAGCCTCCTCCCGGTTTTTTTCCTGGCTGCGGTGTTCCTGGGCTTTGATGACAATCACACCTTCGGAGGTGATGCGCTGGTCGTTGATTTGCAACAAACGCTCCTTGTAGCGATCGGGCAATGAGGAAGCTGGGATATCAAAGCGCAAGTGAATCGCACTCGCCACCTTATTTACATTTTGCCCCCCCGCGCCTTGAGAGCGAATGGCACTAATCTCGATTTCGCGATCGTCCAGGAACACTGTATTAGAAATTTGTAGCATGATTCATCAGTGAGATTAAAGATACTGGGAAAGCAGTGCATCTTTTATATATAGCTTACTTTGGTAGATCAATTATTTACACTTCTTAGCTGTCAGAATGAATTCGATGAGTCTTTTTCTATCCCATAACTCTATGTCGTTAGATTCAGCAAGGTTGTAAGCATTTTCGGTAAATCTGTTGTTGGTGATGACTCTTCCTTTATTTCCTTTGTAATGTCTGACGGCTCCTGCTACTTCTTGAACTGCTTTAATACCAACTGGATTTTTGCTTCTTTTCGCTTGAACCACAGTTTTTGAGCCATCTTTGTATAAAATTAAATCCGCCCCATAATCTTGACTATCTTGAGTTAAAGTAACAGTATAGCCCAAGTTTCTAAAATGAACCTCTAGAAATTTTTCAAACTCTTTTCCCGTCATTTCATCAACTTCTATAATACCACTGTCTAATAAACGTTTTTTTTCCTCTTCTTCTTTCAATGTATCCAATACCGATGTCGCAATCACACCGAAAACGGCAGCGGCTCTTACAATAAAAGATTTCATAAAATTACATTTTTTAAAAGGAGTAGTTATGATGGTAGCAGATTTGCTCAGTATATTTATCTACTAAGACCGCAAGTAAGATCACAAGCACATTGTGATCTTACTTACTGATTTTTTTAGATTCCCGACCTGGGACTGGGGCTTTTTGTCTGCACTCAAGTTCAAGTATGGTTCAAAGAGTCAGGCGAAAGTCAAAAGATTTTAGAGTTGAGAAATGTAACAAAACTTTAATCACCCCCAAACCGGAGTTTTAGAAAAAATTAATGCGGATACCGTGACAATGGGCAATGCTGTAGCCTAAGATCGCCTTAAATTGTCAATATCATCTCAAGGCAAGGGTGAAAAATGGCAGATATCAACGGCACGATGATGCAATATTTCCACTGGTACATTCCCGATCGAGGAACCCTGTGGGATGAGGTGAAAAATCAAGCGAAAGAATTGGCAGATGCGGGTTTTACCGCACTGTGGCTGCCCCCAGCTTACAAAGGAAGTGGCGGGCAAAGCGACGTTGGATATGGGGTTTACGACTTATTTGATTTGGGAGAATTCGACCAAAAAAATTCAATACGCACCAAATATGGTACTAAGCAGCAATATTTGGATGCGATCGCAGCCCTGCACAAATCTCAGATCCAAGTCTATGCCGATGTAGTTATCAACCACAAAATGGGTGCAGATGCCGCAGAGATATTTAAGGCAACTCCTTATCCTCACAACAATCGGCTAAATCCCAAAGGTGGATTGCAAGAAATCAAAAGCTACACCAATTTTAACTTTCCCGGACGCAAAGGTAAATATTCCCAATTTGAATGGCACTGGTGGCATTTTGACGCAGTAGACTACAATGATTACAATCGAGACGATCGCGGTACAGTCTATTTAATAGAAGGGAAAATTTTTGATGACTATGTTGCTCTAGAAAATGGCAATTTTGCATATTTAATGGGGTGCGATCTGGATTTCCAGGATCAATGGGTACGAGATGAAATTACACGCTGGGGTAAGTGGTATCTCGACACAACAGGTGCCGACGGTTTCCGTATAGATGCCATCAAGCACATATCGTCTTGGTTTTTTCCGGAATGGTTGGATGAAATGGAGCGATATGTCGGCAAAGATTTGTTTGTTGTCGGTGAATATTGGGCACCAAATATCGATATCCTGCACTGGTATGTCGGTTCAGTTAAGGGCAAAATGTCAGTTTTTGATGTGCCGCTGCATTACAACTTTCATTACGCCAGCCAACAGGGCGGTAACTACGATATGCGGCGCATCTTAGACGGTACAATGATGCAGCAGCAACCGGCTCATGCAGTAACGTTTGTCGAAAACCACGACTCCCAACCGCTGCAAGCACTTGAATCTGTGGTAGAATCCTGGTTTAAACCTCTTGCTTATGCGATTATTCTATTGCGAAGAGAAGGTTATCCCTGCGTTTTCTACGGCGATTATTACGGTGCAGAATATGAAGATAGGGGGCGTGATGGCAATCGGTATAAGATTGTTTTGCCCTCTCATCGATCGCTAATTGACAAGTTTCTCCATGCTCGCAAACACTTCGCCTACGGCCCTCAATATGACTATTTCGATCATTGGAATACCATTGGCTGGACGAGATTGGGCAATCGGAAACATCCACAAGCAATGGCAGTAATTATGAGTGACGGCCCGGAGGGTTTCAAGTGGATGGAAGTTGGTAAACCTCATGCTAAGTTTGTGGATTTAACAGGGCATATTAAGGAACCTATTTCTACTAACGAGTGGGGTTGGGGCGAGTTTCGCTGTCAAGGCGGTTCAGTATCGGTGTGGGTTCAGGAATAACATCTGTTGGCAGTAATCTCATTGTGTATCTGTAAGGTGCGCCGAAACGCACCCTACAAAAATTAATTAGTCCGTACTACCGGTTTGCAGCGATTCTTTAGCAGTCTGCGTCCACTCTGAGTGGAAGAATTCGCCGCGCGGTTTGTCGGTGCGTTCGTAGGTGTGAGCCCCGAAATAATCACGCTGAGCTTGCGTGAGGTTTTGCGGCAATCTTTCGCGCCGGTAGCTGTCGAAATAGTCCAGCGACGCGCTAAAGGCTGGCACTGCAATCCCCAGTTGGCAAGCAGTAGCTAACACGTCTCGCCAAGCCGATTGGCGATCGAGAATGCTCTGTTTGAACTCCGGCGCTAACAGCAAATTCGGCAGCGTGGGATCGTCCTTGAAAGCTGTTTTAATCTTGTCCAAAAATCCAGCCCGAATAATACAGCCACCCTTCCAAATTCGGGAAATTTCGCTCAAACTTAAGTCATAGTTGTACGACTTCGAGGCCGCGCTCAACAACGCCATGCCTTGCGCGTAGGAGCAAATCTTCGAGCAGTAAAGCGCATCCCGAACTTTGTTCACAAACTCTTTAGTATCGCCTTCGTACTTGCCGGTAGGCCCCGTCAGTTCCTGGGAAGCTTTGACGCGCTCTGCTTTATAAGAAGACATGATTCTGGCATTCACAGCAGCGATAATTGTGGGAATGCTCACGCCCAATTCCAAAGCACTCATTACAGTCCAGCGGCCCGTGCCTTTCTGACCGGCTGCGTCCATAATTACCTCAACTAAGGGTTGCTTAGTTTCCGGGTCGTTGTACTTGAAAATATTAGCCGTAATTTCAATCAAAAACGAGTTGAGTTCGTCTGTGGTATTCCATTCGGCAAAAACTTCCTGCAACTGCTGGCCCTCCAATCCGGCAACGTTTTTGAGCAAATCGTAGGCTTCAGCAATGAGCTGCATATCCCCGTACTCAATGCCGTTGTGAACCATCTTCACGTAGTGGCCGGCGCCACCAGGGCCGATGAAAGTGACGCAGGGGCCGTCATCTACTTGAGCCGCAATTTTGATGAGAATTGGCTCTAGTAGGCCGTAAGCAGTGCGGGTGCCACCGGGCATCAAGCTAGCACCGTTGAGGGCGCCTTCTTCGCCACCGCTGATGCCCATGCCGACAAATCCCAGTCCCATCGATTCTAAATCTTTGGTGCGGCGTTCGGTGTCGTCGTAGAGCGAGTTGCCGCCGTCAATAATCATGTCGCCCGGTGACAGCATGGGTTTGAGCTGGTCGATGACTGCATCTACGGGTTTCCCAGCTTGCACCATGACTAAGATTCTGCGCGGGGTTTCTAGGACATCGACGAATTCTGTCAGAGTCTTGGCGGCTACAATGTTCTTGCCGGGGGCGCGTTTGGCCATGAATTCGTCGGTTTTAGCTGCTGTGCGGTTGTAGACAGCCACGGAGAAGCCTCTGCTTTCGACGTTGAGCGCGAGGTTCTCGCCCATCACTGCTAGACCGATTAAACCAAAATTTTGCTTTGTCATGCTAATAACCCGCTGGTTGTTCCCGCTTGAGGATAGATTTGCGAGAGAGGAAAGCGAGGCGGGGTGTACCGCTTTCCGGTGGACTAAAAGTATTGGACAATAGACCTAGGAGGTTTAGGTTTATTTTTATATTCTCAGAATTGCTGTTTGGTAAATCAGTAGGGTTTTTTTAAGATTTAAGGGATATTAATGACGCGGGCAGGTGATGATAAGGCAGGTATTATGTCGATCGCGGTAACGGTAGATACAAACTAGCCGAAATTTGGGATAAAAGTTAGGAGAGTATAACTATGGAAGATTTGCAGTATCTCGCGGCCTGGGTGAAGGAGCAACACGCTCGCGAGTATATTTTGACTTGGCTGCTGAGTCAACAGGGGCTGTGGTGGTCTGATGGGGATATTTATCAGGCCGTTTTGCAAAAGTCGGGGAAGCTTTTGAAAGCTTATGTTCAAAAAAGGCAAGCGGGAGAGTTATTTGAGGGAATTTCTGAGAAGTTGGTGGGAGATGATAATTGGGATGATTTGGTGCTGAGTTTAGGGCGAATTGTTGCGGTTTATCAAGAGGAATTGCTGAAGTTGCAAGAGCGCGATCGCAAGGGGGATGGGCTAAAAAAAAATTTGATTAGCCAACCATTGACTGGAGATCCTTTGCCTCTTTTGGAGGTGCAGCAAGCTTTGCCTGATCCTTATGCGGATACGCTGACGGGGAGATAGTCAACAGTTGACTGTTGACTGTTGGCTGTTGACTGTTGACTAAATATAGCTGCTAGCTTGACGGGTGAACATTGAGCAGTAAATTCCGTTTGATGCTATCAATTCGTCATGAGTTCCTATTTCGGCTATTTTACCGTTTTCCATGACGGCGATGCGATCGGCAATTTTTGCTAATCCCAATCTGTGACTGATGACTATTGTTGTTTTCCCGGCGGCTATTTGGCGGAAGATGCTGTAAATTTCGTGTTCTGTCTTGGGGTCGAGGGCGGCGGTTGGTTCGTCAAAAATTAGCACTTCGGCTGTAGAAAGCCGCATTAAGGCGCGGGCGATCGCAATTCTTTGCCACTGTCCCCCCGATAAGTCTATGCCGTCTTCTAATTGTTTCCCCAAGGGTGTCTCTAAACCTGCGGAAAGACTATTGACTTTGGCGCTAATTCCTGCTTCGGAAATGGCTTCGTTAATTGCGGTGTCATCTGACAGTGAAAGCAAGTCACCGAAACCGACGTTTTCGCGGACTGTGGAGGGGAAACGGGCGTAATCTTGCATGACGACGGCGATGCGCGATCGCACGTATGCTAGAGAGTACGATCGCAAATCTTTGCCGTTCCAGTCGATCGTACCACTTGTCGGGTCGTACAGGCGGCCGAGGAGTTTGCCAAGGGTGGTTTTACCCGCGCCATTTTCACCAACAAGCACTAGCATTTCACCCGGATTAATGGTTAAGTTGATATCTTCAACCGTGCTTTTATTGCTACCGGGATAGCAGAAAGATAGATGCTTAATCTCGATGCCAATTTTATCTTTTGTGGGGCGGGAATCTTGCCCGTCTTCTGGTAAACTAGGCAGGCGAGATGCTACATCCACAAGCGGAGACTGCAATTCTGGCTTGAGTTCCAAAAGTTGAAAAATCGGACTAACGCCGAGGGAAATATCGTACAAATTAGTATAATTGCCTATAAGTAATTCCAAACTTTGCTCCACCTGAACAATCAAACCCGAATACAGCGCCAAATCTCCCAAAGTATAGCGCCCTCCCAAAGCTCCCATTACCACATAAACAAATGGCAAAGCTACTCCTACTCTACTAAACACTGACCAGAAAAGTACAACAATTGCTCCTTTTTTTCGGATTTGCTGCATCTCGCTAAAAAACTGCAAAAACTGACCCTGCCAGCGTTTGAGCCAAAGTTCCTGCAAGCCAAACAAACGCAATTCTTTAGCATATTCTTCGCCCGTCAAGACTCTAGCGGATAAGTTCATTTCGCGGCTGATTTTAGCTTGCTTTCTTTGAACTCTCCAGATGATTCTGCTATATTTTCTTTGAATGTAAATTGAGGGAGATGCTGAAATCAGCATCAGCACTGGGACCCACCAAGCTATGGTAGCAGCAAGGCTAATAGAGGGAATAAATATAAAAATTCCCGTGATGGTCATGCTGAGGGTAAATGCTAGTTGCTGTATTTTGGAGACTCCGGTTTTTGCGAGTTCTACTATATTTAATAGTTCGGGGTTTTCAAAGAGGGCAATATCGTCGAAATTGGCGACTTTTTCCAGGACTTTTCCTTCGACGAATCCTTGAACGCGATCGCGCAAAGATGTCGCTGCAAAAGAGCTCATTGTTTCGAGAGAGTCGCCGATTAACTTGAGACTTAAGACTCCGGCAATACTCCACAGCAATATTGGCCTGGAAAGCATCAAAGCAAAGGGCTGTGCTGTTTGGGTTTGCGACAGCAACCGAGATACTTCATCAATGATTAATTTATCTAAAAATAGCACGGCAGATGGGGCAGCACCGCGAATAATGTTGAGTAATATTAAATTGCGGAGTTCTATTGGTGCGGCTTTGATTATCAGGCCCAAGCTGCGCCACAAAGCTTGGAATGTGGTAATTTGGATGGGTTGCATAGTTTGTGGGTAGGTGTCGGGTCTACTCATCCCCGGACGGTATATTATAACAGTATTTATTAACTGTTTGCCAAGCATTTAAAATTAAATGCCTTAGTTAGTTTAATCTGTTAATTATGGTATTTTATTCGTCAATTAATTTTTCATTACTCCATTAGATACTCGAAAAAGTTCCTAGCATCCATCTAATTTAAATAATCATCATAATCAAAGTACATCATTAATACTATAACCATCGTAGTAAAAAAGCTGGCTTCTGTAAAACCACTCCTCGATTTTATTCGGAAAAAATTTATCGTAATCATAATAATCCTTTAACACTATAGAGTTACAACTGAAGAGATCGGTATCCTCCACAAAATAATTCTCATCAAAGTAATTCTCATCAAAATCATTGTCTTGTTCATCATCCGGATCAATAAAATCATTATCTTGTTCATCATCTTGTTCATCATCCGGATCAATTTTATCTATAGGGCTGGGCTCAAGTAGAGATGTTAATACATTTATAAATGCAGAATCATAAATCTCTCCCAAATTGGCAGTTATTGTAACTTGACCTATAGTTGTTCTTATAAATTTACCATTTGAATTTATATTGCCATTTGTTGCACGCCAGATGATATTCCCAGGCATCATCAGATCCCCTTGCTGATCAAATCCTTTAGCACGAAAAGTTAAATTCTGATTAAGCTTAAGTTGTACTTCTTTAGGATAAATTTCTAATCGCCTCAATACAGGAACTACAATAACTTCAACAGAAGCACTAATCTTAGCTGCATTAATAAATAGTTCACCCGCCAAGTCTAGAATCCGAGCGACAATCTTAAAGATGTTTTTATGTAACCACGCTTCTATATCAAAACCCAGGATCTCGGTTTCTTCAGTTGTAAAATCTGTTTCTGTATTTTCTGCTTGTTCTGTTTGTTTACCAGTCGTAAAATTACTTTTTATAAGCTCGACAGCCGACTTGAGGATGAAATTACTTGGGGTAGAATTAACAAATGAAAATACACGATATAAAAGCCTCATGTATATTCCCAAGATTAAGAGTTTAGCCCTTACCCCAGATTCCGATATTTCAGTAACATTAGCTGTTACCTTAAATGTACCTTTCGCATTATTATCGGCAGTAAAATTACCGTTTTGGTCAATTTTTCCACCTGTTGTTTCCCAAGATATTTTTCCAGTATCTATTCGATTGCCATATTGGTCTAAGCCTACTGCTGTAAATTTTTGGCATTCACCAGGCTTGAGCTTTACTACTTTTTGAGGATAAATCTCTAATCGTCTTAAAACTGGGAGCAACGTAACTGTAACTGATTGAGTAATTCCTTCGACTGTAGCATTAACCGTAACTTCACGCTTTTCATAACCTCCTATAAAAGTTCCATTTCCCTTAATTCTTCCTCCTTGAGTACATTGCCAATATACTTGATTAACCTGTATGGGTTCATCTTGTTGATCAAATCCTATAACATCAAAAGTAAAATTTTCTTCGGGTTTAAGTGCTACTTCCTTGGGAAAAATAGAAAAGTATATCAATACAGAAACTACTGTAATATCAGCAAAGGTACTGACATTGTATTCCGTGGAAGTAGCAGTTACTTTAAACTTACCTTTAGCATTTATGTCAGCTATAAAATCGCCATTTTGGTCAATCGTACCACCTGTTGCTTGCCAAACTATCCGCCCAATTGCGATTTCACGAACCCACTGATCTAGACCATGAAGCTTGAATTGTTGATGCTGTCCAGGCTTTATTTTTACTTCCTTTGGTGAAATTACTAATGTCGTTAGTTTTGGTGGTTCAACTATAGTGACATCAGCAGAAACGCTTATTTCTCCCAGAGTAGCAGTAACAGTTATTTTCTCCTCTTGATAACTAGCGCGGAACATTCCATTATTCTGAATTGACCCGCCCGTTGTACTCCAGGCTATTTGTCCAATATTTATGTTGTCACCATACTGATCCTCACCTTTTACTCGAAACTGAAAACTCTGCCCAAACTCTAATTGAGATGTTGAGGATGTAATAATTAGTTCTGCTAGCTTCGGAGGTTCAATAATCGTAATTGGGATAACTCGACGAAGAGAACGGACTGAAGCGATAATTTCAAAATTTCCTTGCTTGCTTCCAGCTATAAAATTGCCATTTTGGTTAATTGTTCCACCTCCGCTACTTGCTGACCAAGTAATTTTCCCAGTTTGTCTGTTGTTATCATACTGATCTACTCCTTTAACTCGAAACTGAAAGCTCTGACCAAACTCTAATTGAGGTATTGAAGATATAATAATTAGTTTTGCTAGTCTCGGAGGTTCAATAATCGTAATTGGAATAACTCGACGAATTGAACTAACTGAAGCTATGATTTCAAATTTACCTTGTTTGCTTCCAGCTATAAAATTGCCATTTTGGTCAATTTTTCCCCCTCCGCTTACTTCCCATAATACAGTTTCCTGCATGGGATTTCTGCGTTGATCTAAAACTTGTGCTGTGAATTGTTGCGTTTTACCAAACTCTAAAGTAATACTAGAGGGAGCAAAAGAAATATCAGTGATTCTAGGAGGCTGAATAATAGTAATTGTGACAGAAGTCTGAAAAATGCCTATATTTGCTTTAACTTCAAATTTTCCTTCTCTTTGACCTGCGGTAAATAAACCCTGTTCGATTTTACCACCAGTAGTTTCCCATGTAATATCTTGATCGTTAAAGTTCATCTCTCTATTATTCTGATCTAAAGCTTTAACAATAAAATGCTGCTCTTGACCACAAAAGAGTGCTGAGAAAGTTTCATAAATAACAATTTTGCTTAGTTTAGGATAAGAACATCCCTTAATAGCATGAAGTGGTTTTCCGGTTTCTGCCTCCAACAATGTTACCCAATCTTTACCTGCAACAGCAAGAGTTTTCCCATTAGAGCTAATTGCTACAGAGCTAATAAAACCAGACTCTTCTGGTAAATTATAGATGATTTTATTATAATTATCTCGTAAATCAAATATTTTAATGTTTTGGGAAAAGCCTACGACAAGTATATTTTGATTAACATGATAAGCTAGAGAATTAATTGATTGATTGTGAGAGTAAGTATTGGTGCATTCTAAATTTAGAAGAGGTAGTACAGGAGCATCTCCATTATCTGCGGCGGCCACAATAATCCTACCTAAAACCCAAGCCCCTACAGCTATAGGCCCTCCTAATGAAAATCCTGCTATAGTAGCTGCTACATCTACTAAACCTTTACCCAAAACTGAACCTGATTGATTTGAAGACTCTTCTTTAGTTTTGGATTGCCAAAATTTGATAACCCCATCACGACTTGCACTAATTAAGGTTGTGTTGCCTGAAGTAATACTTAAAGATTGAATCCAATCCGAATGTCCTTCAATACTGCGTATGAGTTGACCGCTATCTAAATTCCATAATGTAATTATATTATTAGTGCTTCCACAAGCGATGACTTTTCCATCATGGCTAATACATAAGCTCAAAACACAAAATAGTTCCTTTTCATTTTTTATGGTTTTACTTAGCTTACCTGTATTTAGCTCCCATATTTTGATGGTTTTATCTGCGCTACCGCTAACAATTTTGCCGTGAGCAGCGATAGCAACAGCAGTAATCCAACTAGAATGACCATTGAGCGTCCGAATAACCTGCCCTGTTTTTAAATTCCATACCTTAATAGTTTTATCTGCACCTCCGCTAACTAATATACTTCCACCCGGACTAATAGCCACAGACAAAACCCAGTGCGAATGTCCTTCAATACTACGAATCAGTGCCCCTGTTTGCAAATCCCATACCCAAATTTTTTTCCAACTCCCTCCTACTAAAATAGTATTGCCTGGACTTATTGCTAGACAAGTAATAACATCTGTTGGGCAAGTTGTTAAGTTTTCGGGTGTATTTCCCCTCAAATAAGAATTATCACCCCGAAAAACTCTGTAGGCAAATTGTTTAACTCTGTCTGATTGATCTTTGATTGACTGTTCAATCAATAGTTCTAAACCTTGTTGACCATAATTGAGAGTTTCTGATAAAGCAGCAAGTCTTTCTTGCTCACTTTGACTAGATAACTGCTTCTTAACTTCTTCAATTCTTGTAGACATTCTATTTCTCTCCCAATCATTAACTTTCTGATTTTTGGGCAGCCACAAGCAACAAATTAGCTAGGTGATAGGGTTCTCCCGTAAATGTGGTGCTCATAAAATCTCATTTAACTGGGGTGGTTAGGCACGGGGCAATAACGGAGAGCGTCAAAACAAATAATTAATTTGCCGTGCCGTAACCCACCACCGCCAAATCTCTAACATAACGAACATTTTTCACCATCAAACTGAAAAAGCTGATGATATTAATCTCTCTATCTAGGCGCACCCTGCGGGAAGCACACTCTTGGAGAGCGCACCTACCCATTCAACCTACCCGCCCATTGCTGATGAATTAGATCGCACCACGCCGGAATCACAGGCTGAACAGATTTTCAGGATACGATCGCCCTTTCCATCTCACACTCTGCCAGATCGAGCGATCGCCCTGAATGCCACCATAGGATAAACCGCTTGATGCCAAAGTTATCCAAATGTCAAACGCCGCACCGTACCATCATCTGTAAATCGCTGTTCGCCAACGCCAACAACTTTCACAATAACTTCGCGTTCAGAAATCGAAAATTGACCCTCCCGCGCGGCAATTTCAACGATACTTTTGTCCCCTTCCAAATACACCTTGTAATTAGTCGTTGCCCAAACACCTTTTTCATGTTCAAAACTGTGTCCATCGTCCTCATAAAGCGTCCATTCACCGCTTCCGGGCCAAATTCGCATTTTCAATGAATCAAGCGATTCTTCGCTGACAAATTGCCTCACAGGTGCGATCGCAATTATGCCCCCTCCCCGCACGTAAAGCGGCATTTTCTCCAAAGGTGCGTGGGCTAAAATGTGCATCGGGCCCTGATAGCATTCACCCGTCCACCAATCGTACCAAGTACCCTCCGGCAAATACACAGCGCGATGCTCAACTCCAGGGCGGTAAACAGGTGCAGCCATCAGCGACGGGCCGAGTAATACTTGATCGTAAAGGTGATAAGTTGCCCGATCGCGCGGAAATTGATATAGTAGCGGTCGCAAAATCGGCGTTCCCGTCGTTGCAGCTTCCCAAAACAACGTGTAAATGTAAGGCAACAACTGATAGCGCAAATTCATGTATTCGCGGCAAATCTTCTCAGTGCGATCACCAAAAACCCACGGTTCGTGCTGCGCCGTACTAATCGCCGAATGACCGCGCATCAAGGGATACAGCATTCCCATCTGCATCCACCGCGCGAAAAGTTCAGCGGTTGCATTCTCCGCAAAACCGCCGATGTCGCAACCGACAAACGCCACGCCGGAAAGCCCCATATTGCAAAGCATCGGCATCGACATTTCTAAATGATCCCACAGCGATTGATTGTCGCCCATCCATACCGAGGAGTAACGCTGAACGCCCGCAAAACCCGATCGCGTCAGCACAAAAGATCGCTCGCCCGATCGCACTTTTTGCAACCCTTCCGAACAAGCTTTCGCCATCATCAACCCATACAAATTGTGCGTTTCCGCGTGAGTGGCGCCCTCGGATTCCGGGCCTTGCGGTGCATCCAGCGGAAACCAGATGTGTTGGTGTCCGTCGCCAAAAGGCCGTTCTGCGATCGAAGGTTCGTTCATGTCGTTCCAAATCCCCGCAACGCCCATATCTGTAAGGTTTTTGTGCAATTCGCCCCACCACTGGCGCACCTCTGGCCGCAGGAAGTCGGGAAACACCGCTTTTTCGGGCCAAACGTAACCGTGAAATAGCCTTCCCTCTGCAGTGCGGACGAAATAGTCGTTTTCCACACCCCGATCGAATACTTCATAATCTCCTTCCGGTTCATACTTGACACCGGGATCGACAATCGTGACAATCTTAAAACCGGCTGCTTTCAAGTCTGCGATCAGTTTCGCGGGATCGGGGAAACGCTTCGGGCTCCAGGTAAAAATGCGGTAGCCGTCCATATAGTCGATGTCGAGGTGGATGACATCGCAGGGAATCGCCCGATCGCGAAATTCCTTCGCCAACTCCCGCACAACGTCCTCGGAGTCGTAGCTCCAGCGGCATTGGTGGTATCCCAGCGCCCATTTTGGCGGAAGCGGCATCCGGCCGGTTAACTGCGTGTAGGTGGCGAGAATTTGGGCGGGTTCCGGGCCGTAAATGATGTAGTAATCGAGTTCCGGGCCTCTGGTTTCCATCCGCAAAACTCCCGGTTGTTGGGCGCCGATGTCGAATTGACTCCAAAATGTCGTGTTGAAAAAGATGCCGTAAGCGCGATCGGGATTCAGGGCGATGTAAAATGGGATCGCCTGGTACATTTCATCGCTGAGGGAATTGTAGTCAAGCGCGTCTATTGTCCAGTTTGTCTTGACTTCGGAGAGTTTGTCGAGAAAGCCGGTGCGTTGTCCGAAACCGTAGAAGTGTTCGTCTGCTTCGATGCGTTTCCAGCCTGCGGTTGCGCCGGTGCGCCATCCCATACTGCGATCGCAGTCGCTAGCAAATGGTTTTCCCGATTTGTCAAAGCATTCCATGGAAGTGCGATCGCGCTTGACTGAAATCGTTATTTGTGCTGTTTCAATTTCTATTTTTTCGTCTGTTTCTCGCACTTCAAATGGTATAATTTCCCACTCTTCGTCAGGGACAGTTATTGAGTGCGATCGGCTGTTAAATTCACCTGTCGGGGACATTCGCACTCGGATTAAATTCGGTGCGAGGATGCTGATGTTTAGGGAAGTTTCGCCGCAATTAAAGTGAATTGTGCGATCGGTTTTATTTATGGACTCTACCGCGCCTATTGTTGACCAAGGCTGTTCAGTAATTTGGAGTTTTCCGAAGTATTGCGGCATATACGATTGGGTAATTAGTAATTGGTAATTTGCAATTAGTAAACCGATCGTGCAAGCCGCACTTGACTGCCGTCATCTAGCTAAAGGAGGAATACAACTTGTCAGCCTTTCAAGTAAATTAACAAAGGCGCTAAAATATACTTCAGCAATACCGTGGCTAGCCGAATAAGCTACTATAAAAAATGAAACAGCTATCCATAAATTAAGTGGAAAATAACTGACGCTTTGCACCATTTTTCATTTTAAATCAGGCTTTAGGAACAGGCAATATGCCTGTTCCACAAAGACTAAATTTTCTTGTGGAACAGGCATATTGCCTGTTCTTGATAAGGGTGCGAGATGTCAGAAATAACTTAAATCCGCTACTATAGCAATCCTTGCACAAGTCGTAAATTTTGTACCCCTGTTCCTGACCAAATAGTTGACTCGGTTTACCCCCTTTTGCCTGACCAGGGAAGAATTTTCCTGTCTCTCTTTTTCGTTTGAGTAGTTTCTGTACCGTACTTGTGCTGACTTGAAATCTTGCTGCCACTTGCCGACGAATAGAAGTATTACCGGCTTCGTAGGTCTTAATAATCTTTTGACGCATATCTAGGGAGTAGGGTTTCATTTTTTCTCCCTCTTGCCACCTCTACTATGGTACCTAATCGTTAAGCCAAGTGCTGTAAGATTGCCTGGGATTGCTAGATGAGGCTAGATGCGATCGCTCTTTCAATTTAAAAGGAAGGGCTAACGCGCTCATTTCCGATTCAACTATTGTTGAATCGACTGAGTAATGCCATCCCACAAACAATGGCGTGCTTGCAGAGCATTGTTAGCAGCAGTTAGAGCTTGCATCCATTTTAGAGAGTCATTGTCACAAATGTTTCTTAATAGTTTCTGTCCCATTGGTGCGTGTTGCTCTTCATCAAGATGGGTGTGTCGTTCCAGATAAAGACGAAACGAATTGCAGGCAATACCTTGAGCATCTTCTAGTTGGGTAAGGATTTGTTGAAACATCTTGGGAATCACATCCTCTCTACCTAATAGAAAAACTGCGACCACTTCGTGATTCAATCCGCTTGCTGCTTTTAATGTGGTCATTACAAAAGTTTTAGTGGCTTCGGAGATAGGCAGATTTGCCAGAGCTTCATTAGCAGAAAAACCTTGTTGAATTGCAGCAATAAAACTCCGAATTGGTTTGCTATCTGCACCAACTTCTTCCATCGCCGCTAGGTAGAGATGAAAGTGACTTGAGTAATAACCTGGAGAAATTTCATCTGTTTCTTCTGCCAAAACTATTTCATTAACTAATCGCGCCGAATGGATATCTATTGGAGGAACCCAAGGTAATTCGATACAAGTCAATCGACGTTGCAGCGTTTTGAGAAGTGTCATAAAATCCCAGACAGCAAAAACATGAGATTTCATAAACACTTGTAGAGATTTCAAGTCATTGACTTGCTGATAAATTGAGTGAGTGAGTAGTGCATTGCGGGCTGTGGAGGTTTGTGCTAATAACTGAATGTATGGATCTAAGGTTTCTGAAATTTGATGGTGATTCATACTTTACTCCAGAGTATTGTTGGCGATTTGCTCGAATTACACCGTGATACAGCACTTTGCCTGACTAAGAGGTACATTAACAGCAATGAGCAAAATAACATTGCACTCTACTCTTTTACCTAATCGTTAAGCAAAGTGCTGTATCTCGTCAGCCAAAACATCGCGGTAAAAATCATCCCCTATCTCTTTAATGGCTGGTTCTCCAACCATTTTTTCGTACAATGTTGTTGGCCTATCGTTTCAGCGAGTTGTTGTTTTTTTACTTACTCTGGTTAATTATAGCTGGCACTTTTGCTGTTCTCCACCCGTGAAATATTAATTTAATCTGAAATAATTACTTAGTAACTGTTGTGACTGCTGGTATTTTTTAGACCACCCTCTATTTGTAAACTTTATTAACGTTCTATCGCCCGTTAGATATTGTCGATCGCCCTCCCAGCATTTTGACCTAATGCAGGGAGTGCTTGTTTTAGCAAGATGTTTCCTACACAGCGCCAACACGCATCTGTTTTCCAGCTAGCAAACTCAAGAAATCGGTGAGCAAACAGAGGCCGGATGCGATCGCCCAAATTAGGCTCGCCCCTGCAATTCCACAAGTTAAAATAAATGGGTGATCGCCTGCTGAGCGGCATCATGTATAATGGAATTGCAAATATAATCGAATCACAACGACGAGTGGCGAAAGTCGATCGCCTGTATAGTAATATTTGGCAGTTGCTAGTCGGTTGCGACACTTCCGGGCGATCGCCCGCAGTTAAGAAAAACCTTTGACTTAAGTACGCGGACTGAAATCAAGATTATTATGTCCTCCGCGAGGAACGAAGCAATCCCAAGTCTGAGCGATTGCTGCATTTCTATCTGCTGTTTCCTTAAACTTTGATGATTTTTGAGTGCCTTGAAATACTATAGCCAACATCCTAACGCTTTCTCGATCGACTACCTCAACGACTTGCGAGGAGCAATTCTAGCCTCCCCTTATCTAGCAATCAACAACCTCAACCGCGATTTCATTGGCACCAAAGGGTTTTCCGTCGTGTTTCAACGTTCGGAAATCGCCGAAGTAGAACGGCGGTTCCCTTTGTTCAAACCCTATCTCGACCAAGCATTACAGCCTGAATGCAATGCTTTTTACCTCAACCCTTTGTTGCTAGGTGAAGGTTCCCGCGTCGATCCGCATATCGATCGATCTTTGCGATCGTACTGCAAAACAGTTGAACCTCCCGCAGCCGTCAGCGTTTTATACGTGCAAGTGCCGCCGAATTTGCAAGGGGGAGAGTTGATACTGCGGCGCAACAAACAGCAAGTCGGGCAGATTAAGCCGCAAGCCAACTCGCTGATCTATTTTCAAGGAGATTTGACTCACTCTGTCAACGCCGTTAAAAGTACCGGAACTCGTTTGAGTTTGGTTTGCGAACAGTACAGTTTGAGCGAAACAGAACTGCAAGATATTCCAGGATTCACAGTGGAATCTAGGGCCATGAAAGCAAAAATTAAGTAAGGTTTATTCGATCCTGGGTTTGGTCGCTTTCACTTGGGTTTACCGTAAACTTAAGGCTCAATCTAAAGCGGGACTTTTGAGCATTTCCATCAACTTCCGCTTCCGACTGTGTAGTTGCATCAGTTGAGAACGATAAGCAGACCACTGAAGATTTTGCCCTGTGTGTAAATAGGCAGCGCGGGCTTTTTCCAACCACTTAATCGCAAGATTGTACTCGCTTGATTTCCCTTGATCCATAATCGATGCAGCACGCCGACAAGCATTGGCGATTACCCAATCGGGGCTGTGGCTAATAGCAGCCCCCATTACTCGGTGAATCAGTGCTGATTGGTAATAACTCAAGCCATCAGCAAGGGCGATCGCATCTTCAATCATTCCCTCATCCAGAAAAATATCAACCTTCGCGTCAGTAAAATTCCAACTTTCATTACTTTTCAGAGTTGCTAACAAATCTGCTTTCAAAGTTGACCAACTATCTCTTGCTAACTCCTTCACTAAACTATAATCGCTAAAAGACGGTTTGATTTTAAATATCTGGATTCTAGCATTTAACGCCACTTCGTCTTCGTCCAACTCAACAGCCAGCTCACTCATCGAGATTGCCAGTTGGTAATGGCAACGACCTGACAAATTTAACCCAGCTTGACAAATTTTCAGAGCTTGTTCTAAGGCTCCCTGTTGCTTTAAAGTTTGAACAAGAGCAAAAGCATCTTCCGCTGATTGCATCTCAGTAGCCGCAGCTTCCACTGCTTCTTCTACTCTCCCCAAACGAGTTAACATCGTCAAGTATTGTTGAGTACAACCTTCTGCTTGGGCTAAGTATAAGTATTCTTGATCGCGTTCCTGGCTATCGAGGATTTGCAAGCGAATCAATGTTAAGTCGTGAGCACAGTCTGGTGCGTCACCAGCCCAAACTCCTTGCCCAGTAATATTGCCTTCAAGTACCTGTTGGAGTAGGGGGTCATCCCAACCTTGGCGTAAAGCTTCCAAGCTCATACTGAAATCACAATCCCATTCATCTTGCCAAGCTTCTAACATCACCTGGAGATCAATCTCTTCTTCAGCAGTTAGTTGAGCCGTCAAAATTGCTTCTGTCCAAGCTTCATTCAAAGCGTTAGCTATCTCATAATTTTCAGCGCCAAACTCTTCTACATCATTCCAATCTTCAACGCAGGCTGTGGTTATGGCTTCTAAAATTACTAAGGCGTTGTTGCCATCCCCCTGTGCGCTGAATTCCTGGGCTCGCTGAATTACATCTAAAAGTTCTTCTGTAATCGGGTCTTCTTCCTCCCATCCATCCTCGAAATAACGAACACCCTCTCGCAAAATTCGTCGTACTTGGTGTCGAAAGGGAGCAGGATCGATGGAGGCGTGGCGCGGTGCTTTGGTAGGTTGGTTTGAAGGTGCAGGAATAGCACTTAAGTTAATGTATTGTTCGATCGCATCAATGAGTGATGGTTCTTTTTGTACTAAATGCTGTATTAATTGCTGGGTTTGTACATCGTTGAGGCGATCGAGCAATTGTTCCAGTGTCGGGCCCTGCTCAATTATTTCTGGTTGCCGCAGACACAGTAACAACGTCGCCACAATGTGTTTACACCACCCACCGTTCTCGTAAGGACAAGTGCAGAATAATGTAGAGGCTAATCCGGCATCATCAAAGGGCAGGCTAACACGGTAGGGTTCTACTTCGGAACCCTCCACTACTGCTTGCACGATATTACCACGCCGGACTGCCCTAGTAACATTGCCAGCTAAATAGTAAGCTTCACCCCGCTTGAGGGATTGGGCAGACGTGTGAAGCTCGATCGTTGTTTCACTGAGTTTGGGAATAACCATGAGACTATGCCTCAGCAATTAAAGGATGAGACTCGATTTTACCTCAGAAATACACTTGGTCTACAATTTAATTGCGTCCCGATTTGAGGTTTCCCTAAATTTCAAAAATCTGTAAAGCAAGCACTGAGGAGGTTCCTTACAAAGGAAAACGAGTAGCACTCGACACAAAAAATATTGGCAATAGTTTATTATTAATTTATAATTAGTGCTTAGCTAAGAATCATCAAATGTCCAGTATGCTTAATCCTTTGCAGTTACCCTCAATTCCTTTATCTGAACGCAAGCAGTTACCTGAATGTGCAGCTATATATTTTGCGATAGATGCAAATAATAGAGTTCTTTATATAGGGAAAGCTAAGAATTTGGTGGCAAGATGGAGAAATCATCACCGCATCCATAAGTTAGAAGAAATTGACCAAGAGTTTCCTGTTAGACTGGCTTGGCAAGCATGGAATGAAGAAAACTTGGGTGAAGCAGAAAAAGGCTTAATTAAAAGATTCCAGCCTTTGCTGAACAATACAGAAGTTGAAACACCTGCTGTCATCCCATCAGAAATTGTGTTAAGAGATTTTCTAAAAAATTTTTCAAGACGGCTAATTATTTTCGGTATGGAACCTAAAGCTCTTGACACGCTCCTCAAAGTCCATCTCAAATATGATTGGCAAAATTTGTCTTCTCAGGGAACAGCAGCTAAGATAAAAGACTACATCAAACAAAACCAAAACACAAATACAAGCCTAAATTTTAAGCGTCATATATATAGTAAATTCAATTGCTTCGCAGGAGAAACTTTTCGTCCAGGTAGTAGAGCGCAGCGAACAATGGCCCGGCAACATCGGTCATACAACAACCACTGGGAATTTGCCTGTAATGGTGTTGTCATTCATATCACCCCTACACATTTTTATCGGAACTATAAAGAAAAAACTCAAGTGACCAAACTAGCGGGAGTAAATTTTCGTGCAATCACAGAAGAGGTGTTTGCGGAGGCCCCAAAAAATAGTAATTATGAATTATCTGGATTATGTTGTTTCAGAAGCGATCCAGTTCCCCTGCTTTGGGTTAACTTGTAAAGCCACCCAACGATGCAAAGCATTTTCGATCGACGCAGGATGTCGGAGTCAATGAAGCTGCCGTTTTGGTAAAAGGCCAGAGGCGATCGACTCACCAATAAAAACCACCAGATTAATTTAAACTGATTAAAAATTAGGCTGCGAAAATCCGATGATCCACAAGAAGAACCGCAAAAAGTTACCTTTATTGGCAGCATTCTTAGTCTCGCCATTTATTTCTTGGTTCCTGAGTACGATCGCCCTATTTCTCAGTCTCTGGGTCATCATACCAGCACCCACCATGTTCCTGTACCCTTTGGCGGTGGGAGCACCAGAAATCAGTCCTTGGTTGGTTGGTATCAATACGATCGCCCTTCTGCTGAACCTGCTCAGACGGCATCAAGGCAAAGTCTACATTATTTTACTGATTTGTAACCTGTTCGGCCTAATCCTGGGCCTGCTTCCCCTGATTCAGTTCCCCGTAGCCAATGCAGCCATAGCTACCCAAATGCAAGCAGTTTTAGGGGAAAACTATTTAGCAGCCGTTCCTCAAGCCGATCGCGCGCAGCTACGCCCTCAACCGTTTATCCTCGCAGATGCGTTCCGAGGAATTCCGATTAGAGACGTTAGGATCGATCGGGCTATTGTATTTGCCAACCCTGACGGAGTTTCACTGCAACTAAACCTTTACCGGCCGATGCAAATTGGCAAATATCCGGCGATTATCACCCTCTACGGGGGAGCTTGGCAGAGAGGCAATCCCGATTCCAATGAGGAATTCAGCCGCTATATGGCCGCCCAAGGCTATTGTGTGGTTGCAATTGATTACCGCCACGCTCCCAAGTATCGATTTCCTGCTCAGCTTGAGGACGTACAAGCCGCTCTTTCCTATATCAAAACTCATGCTAGTGATTGGGAAATCGATCTCGATCGAATTGCTTTGATGGGAAGGTCTGCAGGTGCCCATTTAGCAATGCTAACTGCTTATGATTCAAGTGTGCTTCCAGTTCGAGCAGTAGTGAACTATTACGGGCCAAATGACCTGCTCCGGGGATACAATGACCCACCTTTTCCTGATGCCATAAATGTTCGAGCCGTCTTGCGTGCCTTTTTGGGAGGAACGCCAGACGAACTCAACGAGCTTTACCGTCGGGCTTCTCCCATAAATTATATTAAACCCAATCTTCCCCCTTCTCTACTGGTTTATGCAGGTCGCGACCATATCGTTCAGCCCAAGTTTGGTCGATCGCTCTACCAACGATTGCAAGCCACGGGCGATCGGGCTATTTTGCTCGAAATTCCTTGGGCTGAACACGCCTTTGATGCAGTTTTTAATGGCCCGAGCAATCAATTAGCTTTGTACTACACAGAACGCTTTTTGGCTCATACTCTGAAGTCTTCGGATTACCAACGAGTTAAATAAAAGTTTAAATTTTACTCATTTATTCTCACTAAACGCCGTCTCAAACTGTCTAAACTATTGCTCTAAATCTGTTTATTTTAAATTCCTAGAAATCCCCATTACTGCGCCGGGAAAGTTTTGTGGCGCTGCTGAATAAAAGTTGACTCCGCCAGCGGTGCGGCCACCATGGGGGGATTGCCCCTACAAATTTCATACCCGAATTCAGCAACGCCAAAGTGAGATCCTTTTCTTGGCACAGTATATATAGTATCCCTCGATAAGTCCTGTAAATGTACGATCGCCCTCACTTTCAGCGCCCAACGTCCTGTTACACTGAAATCCTACCGTTGTGTGCGATCGGTGCGATCGACCTTTCTGAAAAAAACCTAAACTTCTGTAGCCTAGGATACATTTATTTGGTTAATGATTGTTTAAACTCTCCAAGTGTAGATTGTGTACTCTCCATAATTCTCCAAAACCCCTAAACGAGTGCGTTGTTTGCTGGACTGCGATTTATCGATCGTCGAACCGTTAAAAACCATAAGTAGTTTTGACCTGAATTCATCGGAATTGATTCGCACAAAATTTTTGAGCTGACCAGGGTGAAGATTAGTTACTAAATCTGTGCAGCGCAGACATCTATCATGTTGACTCAAGTTAGTACAGACTCTTGTCATCTATTTTATTGCTGCTAATAATCGAAATCCAACCGCATCTCACACTGGATTGTCACGCCTGATGGACGGCGAAGTGATTGAGCCTCGCTCCTCCAATCTTTTAGAGCCTGCCAAAAAAGGCATTCTCCCAAAAGTTAGCCTTGACAAAAAATCTTGGGTAAATCCAACATATTCGTCAATCGTTAAACTTTTGCTAACATCTATTTTTTCACAACTACTCGTCCTGCAATCCCAATAAAAATAACCATGAGTGGAAACCAATCGCGCGTTCAAGCAATTTCTCAAATCGTCAACCGCAAACAGATGCCTGCCCAGCCTCCCAAGCGGTTAGAAGATATGTGGGCAACAGACGTTTTTAGTCTGAGCAAGATGCAAGAAAGTCTGCCCAAAAGCATTTTCAAATCAGTAAAAAACACCGTTCAAACCGGCCAAAAACTAGATGATTCCGTAGCTGATGTAGTTGCAGCAGCAATGAAAGATTGGGCTATTTCCAAAGGAGCCCTGTACTACGCCCACGTATTTTACCCGCTAACCAACAGCACCGCCGAAAAGCACGATGCTTTCATCTCAGTGCAAGGCGATGGCTCCGTCATCTCAGAATTTGCAGGCAAAGTTCTCGTACAAGGCGAACCCGATGGCTCCTCATTCCCCAACGGCGGCATCCGTTCCACTGCCGCCGCTCGCGGATACACAGCCTGGGATGTCACCAGCCCTGCTTATGTCATGGAAACAGACAACGGCATGACATTGTGCATTCCCACTGTTTTCATCTCCTGGACAGGTGAAGCCTTAGACAAGAAAACGCCGCTTTTGCGTTCCATTGCCGCAATGAACAAAGCAGCAACCCGAGTGTTAAAGCTATTAGGAAATACCGAAATTGCTCCGGTAAATTCCAGTTGCGGTTCCGAACAAGAATACTTCCTGGTAGATGCCAATTTCACCAACAGCCGCCCAGATTTACTGCTAGCAGGTCGCACCCTGTTTGGCAAACCTCCTGCGAAAGGTCAGCAATTTGACGACCACTATTTTGGAGCGATACCAGAGCGCGTTCAAGTCTTCATGCAGGAAGTAGAAGAAAGAATGTACCGGCTGGGAATTCCTGCCAAAACCCGCCACAACGAAGTAGCTCCCGGTCAATTTGAAATTGCACCTGTTTTTGAAGCTGCAAACGTCGCCAGCGACCACCAACAATTAACCATGACAATTCTCCGCAACACAGCGAAGAAACACGGTTTTATGTGTTTGCTGCACGAGAAGCCTTTCGCCGGCATTAACGGTTCTGGCAAACACGTCAACTGGTCGGTCGGCAATGCCACCCAAGGAAACTTATTAGACCCAGGCGATACACCGCACTCGAACATACAATTTCTAGTTTTCTGCGGCGCTGTGATTCGCGGAGTTCACAAATACGGCCCCCTGTTGCGCGCGGTAGTTGCGACTGCTAGCAACGACCACCGATTGGGTGCAAATGAGGCTCCACCAGCAATTATCTCTGTCTATTTGGGTTCGCAGTTAGAAGAGATCTTCGGGCAAATTAGCCGGGGAGAAGTTAAGGACTCTAAATGTCGGGGAATTATGAACTTAGGTGTAGAAACACTGCCTACTTTCATGAAGGATGCTGGAGACAGAAACCGGACTTCGCCCTTTGCCTTTACGGGAAACCGATTTGAATTCCGTGCAGTAGGTTCCGGTCAGTCTGTTTCCGGGCCGCTGGTGGCGATGAATACAATTCTGGCAGATTCTTTGGACTGGATTGCTAACAAATTAGAAAGCGATTTGGCTAACGGAACTGAACTGAATGCTGCCATCCAAACACTTCTCAAAGAAGTGATGGACGAGCACGGTGCGGTTGTATTTGGCGGCAACGGCTATTCGGAAGAATGGCACAAAATGGCTGTTGAGGAACGAGGTTTAGCTAACTTGCGGACTACGGCAGATGCTTTGCCCGTGTTGAAGGCAGGATACATTGAAGACTTGTTTGAAAAGACAGGTGTTCTGACTCCCGTTGAATTGGAAAGCCGTTACGATGTTTATGCAGAGCAGTATTTGCTGGCAATTGAAGTCGAAGCAAAACTGGTAATAAGCATGGCAAAAACCATTATTTACCCCGCAGCGGTGAGGTATTTAGCTGAACTTTCCGGCACGATTTCTAAGTTGAAAGAGATTGGGATTGAACTGGAAAAGGAAAGTGCCGAAAAAGTAGCGGTGCTGGTTAAGTCCATGATGGATACTGCGAGCAAGTTGAGTGATGCTTTGAGCAAGCACGATTTTGCTTCGACAGAAGACCATATGCAGTATGCTTCGCAAACAATTCGTCCTTTGATGGATGAGGTTCGCAAGTATGCGGATGCTCTGGAAGGTGAAGTGGCTGATGATTTGTGGCCACTGCCTACTTATCAAGAAATGCTGTTTGTTAAGTAATCGAAAATTCGGTTAATTGCAGGTTAGAGTTGTAAGGACACGGCAGTGCTGTGTCCTTACTTGTTTTTGGGCTGAAATGAGTGTTAGGCTGAATCTGTCAGAGTCATTAAATGCGAGCGAGAGTAAGAGTTGTGAAAATTGTTGAGATACCCTTCAAAAATTTCTTGGGGGTAGAAAAAGTAACCTTGCTGCGAAAAGCTCTTATGCGAATTCAATCTTTCTTGAAACAAATGACTCTGGCGGCTGTAGCTCTGGTTTTTGCGATCAGTTGCAGCCGATCGACTCCGAACGTAAACTCTTCCCCGGAAGCCAGCACCTCTAGCAGCTTTAGAGTGGCAATGCTCACCACAGGCGCCAAAGACAACCAAAGTTGGGATCAAGCTTGCTTTGAAGGATTGAATCTAATCAAAAATAAATTTAATGCTGAGGTAGACATTACTGACAGTATTGACGGTGAAAATAGTGAACCTACCATTCGCAAATATGCCCAGTCAGGCTATGACGTGGTAATTGCAGCCAGTGGTGCCTATTCCACAACTGCCGAAAAGGTCGCTAAAGAATTTCCGCGAACGAAATTTGCCCTGATTACAACGCATCCAGGGAATAACAGAAATTTGGGGGCTGTTGCCTTTCGATCGGGTGAGGTGGGGTACCTCACAGGCGCTTTGGCTGCGATAAAGACCAAAACCAATAAAGTTGGCTATATTGTGGGTGAACCTTATCCGGTTTACCAAGAAGAAGAAGCCTTGTTTAGGCGGGGAGTCAAGGCAACGAATCCCTCTGTTCAAGCCTCGACTGCTTTTCTCGATTCTTGGGTTGATACCGAAAAAGCCACCAAAATTGCAACGGATATGGTTGCCTCTGGAGTAGATGTTTTGACCTTCAACGCGGGTGAGGCAGGGTTAGCCGCGCTAAAAGCCGTTTCGCAAAAGCCAGGAGTCTTGGTGATTGGTAGGACAAAGGATCAGTACGAAGTGGCTCCCGGCAAAGTCCTAACTAGCGTTCTGCAGGACATTCCCAATCTGGTGCTAAATGTGGCAGTGTTAACCCAGCAAGGTCGCTGGGAAGGAAAACTTTACAAGTTTGGGCTCAAGGAAAAGATCTACGACTTTGCCCCTTTCCGTGGTAGTCTCACGTCTCAGGAAGAGGACACTTTCAAGACCATCCGAGAAGCTGTGACGACTGGCAAAATTGATGTGTCTCCTTAGTGCGCGCATTAATTGATTTACCAATATTGATCCTTAAGTCCGATGCAAAATCAACGCAACGAGCGCGTTCTGCCGATTGCCAGAAGCTCCCGTTCTCATCCTTGGCAACGCTTCTTTTCTATTGCAAATCAGCTCCGCTATGGTTTGATATTTTTGGTTCTCCTGAGCTTACTGCCCACAGGTGGCTTGCTGATCTACCTCAGCTTTCAGGCGCAGATCCAGCAATCGCGATCGCTCCAACAAGAGCGCAGTCAGACAGCAGCAGGGCAGATTGATAATTATCTAGATGACTTGAAACGAAAACTGAGCTATTTAGCTAGGGTCAAAGGACTCACAAAATTTCAACCTCAAGCGCAGCAGAGCCTGTTGGAAGGGTTGACTCGTCATAATGATGCTTATGAAGCCGTTGCCATTTTGAACCGGAAGGGACAAGTTGTCGCGTCAGTTTCACCCTACGAACCGCTCAAGTTAGAAAATCCCGCCACTTCGCCACTGTTTATTCGTGCCTTCAAACAACAGGAAGATTATGTCAGTCCTGTAGAAATTAATCCTAAAACTCACCAACCAACCACCATTCTGGCGGTTCCGATTCGGAATGAGCGAGATGAGGTGGATGGGGTGCTATTAGCGCAGGTAAATCTCAACTTTCTCTGGTTTATTGTTTCCCAAACGCAGGTGGGCAAAACGGGTTATGTCTATGTAGTTGATGAGCGTAATTTTCTCATTGCTCAAAAGGGTAGTAACCCAGAAAAGTTTCAAATTCAAGATCTTTCTAAGCGATCCTTATTTCAATTTTTGAAAGCCTCCGAAGATACTAAACACCTTAACGTTTATCAAGGTCTAAACCAGGTAGAAGTATTGGGAGCCAGTGCCTTAGTTCGGAGCGTGAATTGGAATGTGGTGGTAGAACTGCCAACGGCTGAGGCGTATGCTCCAGTTTACCAAATGCTCTCAGTTATGGGAGGCTCATTGACGCTGGTCACGATCGTCGCTGTTGGCATTGGGTATCTATTTATTCGGCAAATTGTGGTGCCGCTCCAGCGCTTAACCACGGCAGCTACTCAACTCAGTGCGGGGGAATTAGAGACGCGGGTCAACAGTGATAGCCAAAACGAATTGGGGACATTGGCGATCGCCTTTAACAATATGGCAACCCAGTTAGAGGAACTGATTAAAGCAGTTGAAGTGGAACGCAATTTTGTTTCAGCAATTCTTGAAATTGCAGGTGCGCTGGTAGTTGTGCTCGACCCGCAGGGACAAATCGTTCGCTTTAACCGAGCTTGCGAACAAATGACTGATTACTCATTTAGTGAAGTGAAGGGGCGCTACATTTGGGAGTTGTTCCCGAACTCAGACTTAGCTGGACAAGCCAAAACTGCTTTTGAGTCTTTACAATCTGGTAATTTTCCCCAGCAGTATGAAGGCAGTTGGGTGAGCAAAGATCAACAACTCAGACTCATTGCCTGGTCAGATACTGCTTTAGTCGATGATCGAGGTGAAATTGAGTACATCATCAAAACAGGGATTGACATTACTCAACGGAAACAGGTAGAAGAAGAACTCAAAGCGTCGGAACAGCGGCTATCTTTTATATTCCGTAAAACTTCACTGGCAGTTGTGGAATGGGATTTAAACTTTAAAGTCACTGCCTGGAATCCAGCGGCAGAGCAGATTTTTGGTTACACGGCTACAGAGGCGATCGGACACCATCCCGCAGAATTAGTTGTGCCTGCATCTGCCCGAAATGTCGTCGATCAAATTATGAACAACCTGTTGATGCAGAGCCAAGGAATCTACAGCGTCAATGAAAATTTTACAAAAAACGGCAAAACCATTATTTGCGAATGGTTCAATACGCCTTTAGTAGGGGATGGTGGAAATATTGTTGGAGTTGCATCCTTGGCACTGGATATTACTGAGCGCAAGCAAGCCGAAGCTGCGTTAAGGCAAGCCAAAGAGGAAGCTGAGGTTGCACTCAAAACCTTACAGCAAACTCAGGCACAGCTTATTCAGGCAGAGAAAATGTCAGGTTTGGGGCAACTGGTTGCTGGTGTTGCTCACGAAATTAATAATCCAGTCAACTTTATCTATGGCAACCTGAGCCATACTGCCGACTATACGCAAAATTTACTAAAGTTGATTCAGCTTTACCAGCAAACCTATCCAACTAATACCCAAATTCAGGAAAAAATTGAAGAGTTCGATCTGGACTACATTAGTGAAGATTTGCCCAAAATCCTGACTTCAATGAAGGTAGGAGCCGATCGCATTCGTCAAATTGTCCTGTCGCTGCGAAACTTCTCGCGGCTGGATGAGGCAGAAAAGAAGCCTGTTGATATCCACGAAGGAATTGACAGCACATTGATGATTTTGCAAAATCGACTGAAGGCAAATCCGGCTCATCCTGCTATTGAAATTGTCAAAGAGTACGGGGACTTACCGCTAGTAGAGTGCTATGCCGGACAGTTGAACCAAGTCTTTATGAATATTCTGGCAAATGCGATCGATGCTTTAGAAAACTATGACAATCAGCGTTCCCCAAAAGACATCCAAAAGAATCCCAGTCGCATCACTATTCGGACTAAGCTAGTCACAAACGAAACTGGGCCCGGTCATTCAAAAAATGTGGTCATTCAAATTCAAGACAATGGCTCTGGGATGACGGAAACTGTTAGACAAAACGTGTTCAATCCCTTCTTCACCACAAAACCAACTGGTAAAGGAACTGGATTAGGGCTATCCATCAGCTATCAAATTGTAGTTGATAAGCACGGTGGCTCCATCGAGTGCTTCTCTCAACCCCATCAAGGAACAGAGTTCCTAATTGAAATTCCTGTTTTGCAAAGCGGTGCTGTAGCACTCGTGGGTAAATAACTGCTATCACATTCCTCTATATATAGCGTTTCTCATGATAGACACCTATGAAGCTAGCTACAAATCGCGCTGCGATAGTTTATCGAACAGGTTTCGTGAGGGTTTGATGAACGGCATTGTGGGTTTTGAGAGGGCTGTTATATCATTCCGGTGCAACGGGAATTGATATAAAAGGTCGATCGACCTCACAGCCTGACTCAAAATTGTCTCAAATGTCAACACCATGATTTAGCTGTGCTTGTTAGTTCTCGTTCGGTGAGGGCGCGAGACTTGGTAAGTCATCGGGAATTTTGGTTACGTCTAATCCTAAAAGCTCAAACATAGTTTTTAGAGAAACCTGGTACAGGTTAGCCAGTGCAGCTACGTTTTCAACTGTTGGCATGGACTTTCCTGATTCCCAGTCAGCTTGCATCCGCTCAGAAACGCCGATATGTTGTTTGACTTGAGGGCGGGTTAGCCCAGCTTTTTCTCTGAGAAGCCTTAATGGAGACTTGTCCTTTTCTTGCAAATTTTCTTGCACAGTACATGAAGTTTGTTTCATGAAGCTAACCTCTTGACTTGGTTGTTTTGATGAAGTACACTTCATGTAGAGCGACCACACAAAGGCGGCCGGGCGAGCCTACTTTCGTCAAAATGCAGGTTTAAAGAACCGCCTTATTTTTTAGTGTCTATCAATTGTGCCTGCATACCCAAGCGTTTTTTTTGGGGCAAAAGCGCATAGCTCAAGCTCCTTTCCCTCAACGCCGAGGAGGTGGTGCCATGTAAAAGGTCGATCGACCTCACAGCCCAGTTTAAAATTGTATCAAATATCAAGACCATGATTTAGCTCTGTTTGTTAGCTGTTCCTCGGCGGAACGTAATCATCAACCAGTCCTGAAACATCTAGCCCGATCGAGTGACAGAACTGTTTCAAGCTAATATTTAGGGCTGTACAGATGGCTATTGCAGTATCAACTCTGGGTTTTTGTTTTCTTTTTTCTATTGAATACAAAGTATCTTCAGAGACTTTCCCCGTCAGTTGCTGGCTAAGCTCTCGGCGACTAAAGCCCCTGTATTCTCTAATTTCTGCAAGGCTCATTTCGTATAAATCCCGTACTTCTTGATTCATGGTGCAGAATATTCCGTAGTTTACCCTTGACATAAGCAGTAAGCCTGACTAAACTACGACAAATGGACACAGCAAAGCAGTTGGGCGAGCCTCCAAGGTCAAAATACAGGTTTGAAGAACTGCCTGATTTGTAGTGTCTATCAATTGTGCCTGCATACGCAAGCGTATTTTCGGGGCAAGGGCGCATACCTCAAGCTCCTTTCTCTCTTACATGGACGAACCCCTGTCGGTTAGTTGTCCTCGCGCGAGGGCGATCTGATCAAAGGGATATCGTCAGGGATGTTGGAGATATCGATGCCTAGCAATCTAGCCACGGTTTTGGGCGAAAGCTTTAACTCCCGGCATAGGGCGAAGAAATTATCCGCCCGTGGCATTTTCCGACAATTAACCCAGGAGTTCACTGTATTTAGAGAAACTCCTAAGTTTCGGGCTAGTTGTTCCTGAGTAGCTTCAGCCAATTGGATAGCTTCTTGAATAGTTTCTGGTTTGAGATAGTCTATATCTTGATTCATTTAAACTAAAGTTATACAACTTTAGTTGACAAAGATGAATTATCCAACTAAAGTTGTAAGTGACGGACATGACAGAAGGCGGCCGGGCGAGCCGAACATTCAAAACGTCCAGGTTTGAATAACCGCCTTAGTTGTAGTGTCTATCAATTGTGCTTGCATACCCAAGCGTATTTTTGGGGCAAGGGCGCATACCTCAAGCCCCTTTTTTCTCAACGCCGAGGAGGTGGTGCTATGTAAAAGGTCGATCGACCTCACAAGAGTGCCCAACTCAAGATTGTATCAAAGATCCAGACCAAAACTTCTACTTTGCGATCGCACAACTTCCGTGCTATCGTGCCCTTTCTCGAACCATTCCAGATCATGTCCACATCAATTGACAACTTCTACCTAGGCGATGTCGCCTCCAACTTTCACTTTGCAGGCCCGCTGCTAGACTTTGAAGAAGAAATCCAGAATCAATCTCCCTTTCACGATTTAGACTACCTGACAGGCGAAATTAAAAGGGGATTCCTAGACTACGTGCGTCAAGGAATCATGCTGGACGCGATCCGAAAGCTGCGATTGTACAAAGACAAGTTCAAAACTTTTAAAAGTTACTGCGAACAAGCATTAGGCAGGCAATATTTTTACTGCACACAAATTATCAAAGCTGCGAGTATTTGCCTGCGCTTAATTAAAGCAGGATTTGAGATTTTGCCTAGCTGCGTTGCTCAAGTTGTTCCTTTGTTCAAACACGCAATTACCGACCAATATGGCGACTGTCGTTTACAGGAAAAGTGGCAAGAAGTTGTTGATGTCATACCCAAAGAAAGGATTACCGCAGTAACTATTGCCGAAACAGTTGACAACAATCCCAACCTCCGGCTCAAACAAATTCGCATTAAAACCGACACCTACGCCCTTTTAACAAAAAAAGCAGCCGCAGCCGGACTGTCAATTTCGGAATTCTTGGCAAGGTTGGTTGGCGAATACAATCCCAGCAATTTAGAGCAGCCAGCGGAACATACTCCCGAACAAGAGGAGATTTTAGACCAATTAGACGCGGAGTTTAAGAAGCCGGCCACGGAACAGACTTCAATTTCGGCCCCAGGAAAAGTTAAGTCTAAAGGTTTTGGAGTCAAAGTTGAGCCTAAAGGTGGTAAAAGGGAAGTTAAGGCGAAAACTTCGGAAGGGAAAGTTAAGCCAAAAACTTCGGAAGGTGAAGTTAAGTTCAAAAATCGGCAAAGTGAAATCAAAGCCGAGAAACAGTCGAATTCATTTAATGAGAAAAATCATGAAGTCATCTGCCCAAAATCCAATCATGCGTCAACTGAAATTAATGGAGGTTCAACTGAACGAAATTCAGTGCCACCTTATTAAAGCCAGTGTGTTGAATTGGTGGCAAATAGTTTTGCCTGACGGTCAGAAAATTGCGATCGAGCACGCGGGCGGCGGACACTGGGTTTTTCGGGCTAACGGGCTTGAGAAATCTCATCCAGAAGTGCGGCTAGCGGTGTTAAGGGCGATCGCCCAAGGCTGTCGCAGGTAAGTTATCAGGGGGTTTTTCCCTGTAGCATCTCAAGTAGTGCTGCGGGTGAGGACACGGCATCACAGCCGTGTCCCGGAAGGGGCTGTGGGCGATCGGATTTGAGATGATTTGGGGATGCAGGGGGCGATCGACATTAGTTGCGATTGCGATCGGCTTGTAGGGCGCTCTGGGCACCGCCAAAAAGCCTTGGACTTATAGCGCCCCCTCAATAGCTAAGGCTGCCTTACAAGCGTTGTCAAAGCAATTTTTAGCTCGGCTTTTGATCCTGGTGGCGATTTCAATAGGAAGCGACTGATCTAATAGTTCGGTAATCGTGTTTTTTGTTGATCGCGTGGGGCGGCAGTTGTCACAGCAATCCCTTTTTCTAGCTGGATTGTAGCAAGCCAGAGCTGTGGCTTGCACTCTTGACCCCGAGAAGTGCGATCAGGCTTTGGCATGGCATTAGCGAGCTATAGTCAGCATTTGGCAAATTAATTGTCCCTTCCTTGAAAATTTACAAAATTTAAATACAAGTTCCTATGTCCTTAACCATACATTTAAGTTCCTGATCAATCTCCTCTTTTTTCATAAACGCTGCCAATCGAGAGCCATCTCTTTCTTTTTTAAAACGAACATTATATTCTTGGCACACCAGATCAATTAAAATGTCACCAGGAACCATATTTAGTTTATCACTTTTCCAAGAATTACTAACCTGTTCCAACTGTTCTTGATAAACTGACTCCACTTTTTGTTTATCGGCTTCCAACTGATTAATTATTCTCTCGATTTCTCCTTTTACCCTGTCAGTAATTCCCGGTTTAGTGCCATCACCCTCACAAATATCTTTAGATGGATAAATTGGTTGACATAAAACTTTTACTACGCGCTTTTCTATCGCTAACTGCTTTAATTCTTCAGCACATTTTTCTATTTTTTCATTAATTTCAGCTTCTGTTGGTAATTCATTATTATTTAAATCATGTGAATATTGTCTCTTAAATTTTATAAGCTCTATAATAGCTCTAGGACAGATTAGATAGTTTTCTATTTCTCTTTTCCTTAAAACTTGTAAGATGGCTTTTTGCCCCAAACGATTTTGAAGTTTCAAAACTTCAGAGTCTTCTTTTTCATCTCTATCCATGAGAAACCACATTTTGACTTGACGCTTAGTTAAGAATGATAAAATCTCCTCTGTGGCAAAGTGAGCAAAGTTACGTACTCCTCCCATAGGAATAAAACCTACATTAGCTTGGCTGAAGTTAATTTCTAAGGTAGATGCCAATTCACGAAGGATATCTTCATCAGATTGACCTTCTACAAATACAAGTCTATCAAACATAAATACAGAACTTAATCTAATACCTAGTTCCTTGGGAATTTTAGCTTCTGCTTCCTCAATGTTTAACTTTTTAACTTGAGTTGACTCCCCTTTGGATATCAAATAAACATTCTGCATTTCAGCAGTATCTAAAAAATTAGTAGAATGAGTTGTTAAAAATACTTGGCAGCGTGAGCTAAGACGTTTTAGATACCGCATCATACTTGTTTCAAGAGCGGGATGAAGATGAATTTCTGGTTCTTCAACAAGAAGAATATTGGGATTGCCAAACTCTACATCTAGAACTAATCTTAGAGACTCTTTAATTCCAGAACCATTAACTTCTACCAAGAAGTTATCAACATCTAATTCCGCAATTTTAGCAATTCTTCCTTGTGGTGATTCACTTTGAAAGGCATCTATACGAACTCCTAATAATGACGAGACGGTTTCTTTTATATTACCAAGAGCCTCTTCACCTCCTCGCTTTACTTTTAGTGAAAGAAGCCGCTCTGCTTCCTCTTCACCTATTGGTTTACGCCTCTCTGTAAGGTGAAGAACTTTCATTTCAGAAACTCTTTGTAGTAGTTTTTTCGCATAATCTGGTAGGGAATTACCCTCACCAGTGAACGTATCAATCTTTCTTTTGAGAGGTTTTTCTTGAACTTTGGTCGCCTCTTCTTTCATTTTCTCGGCAAGGGTTTGAACTAATTCTATAAACTCATCAAAAGAAGCTGCTTCACTATATTTATCTTCAAGCTCTTTAAGAAGGTCAGGGCTTATACGAGTACGAACAGAACCAGAAATAATGTCACTATAATAAATAAATGGTATTCCTGATTCTCGCCCAGACTTCCATTCTCTGCGAAGTCTAGAATTAGCTATTATCTTGCTTAGTATTTTGCTCAGATCCTCTGCATCACTATTCTGCTGGCTATAGCTGGATAAATTTTCATAAAGTTCTACAGCAGCATCATTAGAAACAGCTAATATAACTCTTTCAGCTTCAGGATAAGATGAATTAGAGATAGGAGTTTTGCCTAGAGAAATTTTCCTAACAAAACTAAAGCTTTTTGGGGGAGGAGTAATGCAAAGAAATATAAAAATTTGTAGTGCTGGATCGAGAACACTTACAGCGTTTTTCATTTGTGGCGCTTCGGTAACGATATCTTGTACTAAACCATCTATATCTGGGGATGACATCGAAAATGTCAGAGTAATTTCTATTGATTCATGTGTTTCTTTGTTGAAGAAATCAATTTCTTTACCGATGGGTGGGTTGAGTGCAACGACGTTACCATCTTGAATACAATTAAAGAAAGAATTTATAGCTGAAAGTATACTTGACTTGCCAGAATTATTCTTGCCAATAAGAACATTGAAGTCACCACACTTGATGATATCAACACTTTTAATACTTCGGAATTTTGATATATAGACAGACTCTAGTTTCATGAGGATTTTCCCTATAATGCTTCTGATGCAGTTTTGGTAACCATTATTGACAATAATACATCGCTTCTCTATTCCCGTAAAGTTTTAGTTAAACGCTGATGTATCCGATCGCACCAAACCCGAATCACAGGCTCGCCAGAGTTTAGGGATGCGATCGCCTTTGACCTATCAAACTCTACCAGATCGAGCGATCGCCCTTTTAAATCCCACCATACCATAAACCGCTCCGCCGAAACTGGACTCGTAAACTCTTTGATTGACACAACTCGACTCGAACAAGTACCCCCTACCATGTCAACGTAGTGTTCTAACCAACTGAACTATGCGTCTGTTAATCACTTCAATTCATGACATTTTCCCAGACTATACTCAAAAGACATCTCCAATAATCAACTTGAAATCTTTGTACCGAGGTAGCTGAATCTTAATTTCCACAGATGTCTAATACTCTGCCTTACTCTATTTGATGAAGCAATAGCTCAATTGTCTCCACTAACGTTTCAGGCTTAACAGGCTTGGGAAGATGCCTGTGAAATCCGGCTGCTAGTGCTTGCTGTTGATTTGTCTCACCTGCATACGCTGTCAGGGCGATCGCGGGAATCTCTCCTCCCTCCTGTGTGGATAGTTGTCTGACTTGACGAATCAACATATAGCCATCAATTTGTGGCATTCCAATATCAGCAATCAAAACATCTGGCTTATATTCATTGAGTTGTTGTAGCGCATCTGTTGCGGAAGATACAGAGATCACTGTGGCTCCCGCTTGCTCCAATATACATTGAACTAACTCTAAATTGTCTAGTTCGTCATCGACTGCCAAAATACATAATCTAGCCAAGGGTGAAGTGTGAGCCTTGAGTGATAGATTGTCCGGCTGGTCACTGTTTACCTCATTGCTTCTGGCTAATAAGGGAAGTGTGACAGTAAATGTTGCTCCCTGTCCTTCTCCAAAACTTTCGGCTTTGACAGTTCCACCATGTAGCTCAACGACGTGACGCACGATCGCTAATCCCAGCCCTAACCCACCAAAGGTTCTCGTAATACTGCTATCGGCTTGTCGAAAGGTGTCAAATACATAGGGAATAAATTCTGGCTTAATCCCTTTTCCTGTATCCCTGACTTGAATTTGAGCAGAGGAATCAATCGTTTTCAACTCAACTTCAACTCTACCTCCAGTTGGGGTGAACTTAATGGCATTGGTGAGCAAATTCCAGACAACCTGTTGCAATCGGGTAGCATCTCCTAACACATCGCCGACGTTGGGATCTAGCTGAGTTTTAATTTGAATTTTTTTCGCTTCGGCGGCTAAACTAACTGTTTCGATCGCAGCTTTAAGAGTTGTTTTCAAATTAATAGGAGTAGAGTTCAAACTCAGCTTGCCTTGCAGAATGCGAGAAATATCCAGCAAATCCTCAATCAGTTGAACTTGCAACTCGGCGTTGCGTTCAATGGTTTCGAGAGCTACCGCCGTCTTGCTGGAATCTAGGGTTCCCCTTCGCAGCAGTCGAGTCCAACCCAGAATCGGATTCAACGGAGTTCGCAATTCGTGCGACAAGACAGCTAAGAACTCATCTTTAATTCGGTTAGCTGCTTCGGATTGTGCCCGTGCTTGCCGTTCTGACTCGTAGAGCCGTGCTCGGTCGATCGACTGCGCCGACTGCTGTGCCAGCGCCAAAATGAAAGCGCGATCGCTCTCGGAAAGTTGGGGAACAGTCGAAAAACTCAGCGACAGTCCACCAACGGCTTGTCCTTCAATCAACAATGGCACTGAAATCCAGGCTTTTGAACCAACCTTGGCATAAGCTTGGGCTAAATCAGGATAACGGGCAATTCGGTTTTCGATAGTTTCTAGCCAAACAGGTTGCCCAGTTCGCACAGCTTCTGCCAGAGGATAGGGTGCATGAATCGAAAAACTGCGCGGAAATTCTCCTACGTGCTCATACCCGATCGCTTGAATAATCTCCAGTTCGCTTGCCTCCTGGTTTAATACCGCAACCAAACCACAACTTGCTCCCAGTGCGGACATTCCCTGTTCAATAATGACCTGAGCCACTTGAGCCGAGGTTAGCGATTCAGACAAAGCCGTCATCACCGCCAGCAGTCGAGCCGTCCGGTTAGCAGCGAGTTCGGTGGCTAATTTCGCTTGTTGTGTTTCATTGTAGAGACGAGCGTTATCAATGGCGATCGCTGCCCGCCCAGCCAAATCTTCAGCCAGGGCAAGGTCTTCTAGGCGATAGTGGCGATCGGATTCAGTAAACACAAACGTAATACTACCCAACACGCGCCCGCGTGCCTGTAGCGGTGCAATGATGCAGGACTTTAACCCAACTCCACGTAAGATTTCCAGGTATTCACCATTCGGCACTGTGGCAACTAACTGTTCATCTGTAATCTCAATCCCAATTTCAACCTGTCCTGTTTGCATGACTTTAGCAATGCCATACCCATCATCGAGATGTCTGGGAAAGCGTTGAGCCAACTCCCAGCCAAACTTCACTTTTTCGGGATCTGAATGAGCCACTGCAACCCGACCAATTGTGTGATCGTCATTCAGCAGATCAACACTACACCAATCTGCAAAATAAGGAACTGCCAGCTTTGCAACGCTTTGGAGAGTTTGTTCATAGTCTAGTGAAGAGGAAAGGACAGCACTCACTTGGGCTAAAAATGCTGATTTTTCCTGAGAATTCTCTGCTACAGCACGGGCTGCCTGTTCTTGAACAAGCTGTACTCGTTCGTCTTCGGTTTGCTTGCGTTCCGTAATGTCGCTGAAAGCAGCAATGATATTGATAATTTGCCCCTCTGCGTCAAACAAAGGGGAAGCATTGATCGAGAGAATCCTGCGAGTTCCATCGGCATGGCTAATGCCATGTTCAATACCATAAACAGGCTCACCTGTTTGCATAACCCTCGCAAACGGCAGTTCATCTTCTGGGAAAGGATGACCCTCCACGGTTGTAATGAACCAGGATGGATCGTTATAGCCTCGCTCCACAATGTCGCTGCTAGTTAATCTTAAAATCCTCTCTGCTGCCTTATTTGCGGCAATAATCTGTCCGGTAGAATCTAGAATAGTGATGCCATCAGGAATAGTTTGGAAGATGCTGGATAATTGCGCTTCACCCTCACGCAGAGCAGTTTCTGCCTGCTTGCGTTGTGTAATGTCGTGCATCACGACAACAGCACCCTGTTTTTCGCCGTTGGCTGCAATAATTGGCTGTCCAGTTGCTAACAGCATTCGCGCAGTTCCCTGCTGCGGAACAATCATCATTTCCACATCACGAACGTTTTGTCCTTGCAATGCCTGGAACAGGGGAATATCCTCTGTATTCATTGGTGTTTTGCCGTCGGGCAAATACAAGTTATAATACTGGGCCCATTGCTCCGGTGGAACTGGCTGCTGAGGTAATCCATGAAAATCTTTAGCTGCTTGGTTAAATACCGTCAATATGCCATCGGCATTGCAAGCGACAATGCCAGCTTGAACGTTGTTTAAAATTGCCTTCAAAAAGTCCTGTTCTTTCTGAAGAGTGGCTTCTACCTCCTGGCACTTTGTGATTTCGGCTTTCAATTGTCGAGCGAGTTGAGATGTTTCAGTCGTGTCTTGAAAGTAAATAAGTAAGCCATCTTCACTCTTGATGAGGCGAATTCTCAACCACTTGTGGAGTGAGGGGTAGTGTTCTTCAAACTCGATCGCAGTTGGCGTTGCGATCGCTTGATGACAATACTTATATAGCTCAGAGGTAAGATCGACCGAAAATATAGTCCATATATTTTTGCCTATCAGGTGTTGCCGCTTCCTGTTTAAAAGCTGCTCTGCTTTATGGTTGACATAGGTGCAGTGCCACTCTGAATTAATAGAAATAAAGGCCTCAGCCATGTGATCGACTATTACCGCAAATCGTCGTGCTTCGAGTGCTTTGCAGTCCGTACATAGCTCTTGAGGAAAATTTACAGTAAGCTCTTCTCGATCATTCAAGGAGGGTGTACGTTCTACATTCATTGCGGTTAGTCCTGCCTATTTACCTATTATGCCAGCTATTGTTAGGGAATCAAGATATACAGGAGTTACGCAGAGCTCCCCTTAGCCTCCTAAAAAAGGGACTTTGACTGTTCCCCCCCCTAAAAAAGGGGGCTAGGGGCGATCGAGGTTTTAGGCTTTTGGTGCGTAAGTCCTAATATATAGTATGCCCAAAACCTCAGCCATTCAGTGTTTAAGCAAACGGGCGATCGCCACTCATGGGACAGCACCGCTAAAAATTCGTCTTTAATCCGGTTAGCGGCTTCTGCTTGGGACAGTGCAAGGCGATCGCGTTCTCACAGTTGTTCTCTTTCTTGTTCTGCTTGCTTGCGCTTTGTTCACGGATGGGGATGGTGTCTACGAGAATCAAGCTAGCGTTTCTTTAACAGCGAACTCATGCAAACTACGCAACTGCTCAGCAACAGCCTCGACGAAACGTGGCGACTGTACTAAATCTCTGGCTAGACATATTCTGTCATTCCTAATTGAGAATGCCAAATCTACCAGTTTGGTTGTAGAAAAAACCAAACCCGCTTTGGGGGCGGGTTTTAGCTATGGACAGAAATGGACTCTAACAAGTGACCCCTACAATGGCATTGTAGTGCTCTAACTAACGGAGCTATGCGATCGCCTGATCACTTATCCACCGTTAAAAATTTGCTTAGCGGTCAAATTCAACTCGGGAAACACCACTGATTCAATCCTTTCCTCTCCCCGAAACAGCTTAATTTGATACTCACCATCTACTAACTGATAAACCGATAAAGTCGGCTGTTTCGGATAACCAATATAACGGCTACCCCCTAAACCCAAATAATCTACAATCCAATATTCAGGAATGCCTAATCCTTCATAATCAATCATTTTGTGTGCATAATCATCACGCCAATTTGTGCTGACAACTTCAATAACTAATTTAACCGAATTTCCCTGAGTAATAACTGATTCTCTTTCCCATCGAGACTCATTGGCTTCTACGGCTTGTTTATCTAATACAATCACATCTGGATCGTAGCCAGAGTTATCGTTAAATTTAATTGTACATTCCTTCGGAATAAAGTAAGGAAGTTGTAATCGCCTGATTTCTAAACCTAATTCGATCGCCTGAAAACCCGCGCTCGCTGAATGTTTACCAGTTGGATTTGGCATTTCAACAATAACTCCGTTATGTAATTCATAGCGTCCGTTTTCGGGTTTCCATTCCAGGAATTCATCAAAACTCATTAACTTCGATATCGCTTGAGTCATGGTAAAGTCTCCAATGCTCTAATATCATTTGATTCTGATTCAGTAGGGTGCGTCAGATTTTTAAGTTCATTATCTAACTAATAGGTTAATTGTCTAGCGAAAGACCAAACTCTCGGTAGGAGGGCAAACCTAAAACCCTTGATTTATAAATGATTGAAATTCATGGACACAACTGGACTCGAACCAGTGACCCCTACGATGTCAACGTAGTGCTCTAACCAACTGAGCTATGCGTCCTCACGAATTCCTAATGTAGCAGAACATACGATCGCCTGTCAAGCATAAATATGAGATTTTTTAAGCCGGCACTCTTGACATCGCCCCTAATGCCCAATCCCCCGCCAAATCTTCACAGTTCGATCGCCCGCACCGCTAGCCAAACTCCCCCCATCAGCACTAAACGCCACCGACAAAACCTCACCCCCGTGGCCCGTCAGAATTTCCAGCAAACCCCCCGTACCCGCATCCCACAAATAAATCGTGCCATCCCGACTCCCCGTCGCCAAAACCCGACCATCGGGACTGAACGCCACACACAAAACATCCCCAGAATTGTCCCTCATACTCCGCAGCAGCGTCCCTCGCCCCTGTGCATCCACCCGCCACAGCTTCGCCGTACCGTCCCGACTGCCGGTAGCCAAAATCAATCCTTCTCCTACTCCCCCCCTTACCAAGGGGGGGCTGGGGGGGGTCGGGCCGGCAAGGGAGTTGGGGGAGTTGGCAGCAAAAACGATCGCCCGCACCCAATCCCCGTGTTCGGCCAGAGTACAAATCGATCGATTATTTTGCCAATCCCACAACTGCACAGTCTTGTCCCGACTGCCACTCGCCAAAAACTCCCCGCCAGCACTAAAAGCCACCGCCTCCACCCCGCCAGCGTGACCAGTCAAAGCCGACATCCGCCTTCCCTTATTCAAATTCCACAACTGCACAGTTTTGTCCCGACTGCCGCTAGCCAAAATCTGGCCATCCCGACTAAACGCCACAGCAGCAACCCTGTCAGAATGACCAGCCAAAGCGTACCACCACTTACCCTTATTCAAATCCCAAATATGAATCATTTTGTCCCGGCCGCCACTAGCCAAAGTCGCGCCATCAGGACTAAACGCCACACAAGTCACCCAGTCAGAATGACCCGTAAGAGTGTACCACCGCTTACCCGCATCCAACTTCCACATCTCAATCGTCTTGTCCTCACTGCCGCTAGCTAAAGTCGCGCCATCAGGACTGAAAGCTACCGACATGACAGCATTAGAATGTCCTACCAAAGTATGAACACACCTCCAAGTAGGCGCGCGTGCGGGTACAACCCGCTGCATCGGCGGCACAGGTAAAATAGTGCCTGCAACCGTTGGTGGCACTGCATTCTGCACCACAGGCGTCCTCTGCGGCACGGGAATTTTAGGCGCTGGTAGGGGCGGTGTCCCCGTGCCCGCCGCCGCCGACTGCTGCGGCTGCAAATCTTTTAATACCTCAGCTACAGATTTGTAGCGGCGGCTGAGACTTGGTTCGATCATTTTGTCGAGGATGCGACTTAATTTCGGATCAATTTGAACCTTCAAAAAGTCTCGCCAAACCCAAGCATCTCGATTGATATCGAACAAATCAAAAGGAGATATTTGAGTCAGCAAATAAATGCAAGTTACTCCCAAACTGTACAAATCGCTGGCATAAACCGCTTGACCTCTAATTTGTTCCGGCGCCACGAATTCGGGAGAACCGATGACTGTACCGGTTTCTCTCAAACCCTCCACAACTTTTGCCGCGCCAAAATCAACTAAAACTAATTCCCCGGTTAATGTTGGGTAAGTATAAATGATGGGAGTTTGAGAAAGGCGGCGGCGGATAATATTGGGCGGTTTAATATCTCGGTGAATTACACTGCGATCGTGCACGAACTGCAATACTGGCAATAAATCCTTCAGGAGACTGAGAATCTGACTTTCGCTGAAAGGCCCAGTCCGCGCCAACTCTTCCTGTAAATTCTGACCTTCTATAAATTCCTGTACCAAATACTGATAGCGTTCCTGCTGAAAGTGCGCCAACAGTTCGGGAATTTGCGGGTGTTTCCCCAACTCGTCCAGCCGCACCGCTTCTCGGTTGAATAATTCTGCTGCTTTTTCGCTGCTGCTGGTACCTTGGGATAGGGGGAAAAACTGTTTAATTGCACAGCGCGGTTTTGAGGGTTTGTCTTGGTCTATTGCTAAAAAAGTGCGACCGAAACCACCGCGCCCGAGGGGTTTGATGGCGCGGTAACGCTCTCTGAGCAACAGTTTGGAGCCGCAATTCAGGCAGAATTGGGTACGATCGGCATTTTGCGGCTTTTGACAGGCGGGGTTTAGGCAGTAACTCATAACTGAACCGAGAAGGAATCAGCAGCACATCTCTATGATACTGAGGCACAAGGGCGATCGACTCTCGCGTTCCAATTATAATCTTGAACGCACGGGCGCCCTGAAACCTGGTTTTTAACCAAAATATTTGCTTAAAACTTTCAATCTCGGTTCAAAAACCCGGTTTCTTTGTTCGGGTGCATAAGTCCTAAATTATACTAATTCTCAAAACTCATGCAATAGTATCTGTAGGGTGCGTCGCCACCCTTAAATCTTAAATAATATCCACAATCTTTGAGCGACGCACCTTACACAATATTTCAGCAAACAAACCCACACTCATCATTGTTGCAAGACGAGGCGAGAATTGGTATTAGAAATTAAAGGACTGAAGTCCTTACTACAAACTGGTTAGTAGTTATGACTTTAGTCCTCATAATTTAAGATGTCGCTTTCACTTCCAGAGCATACTCTTTAAACCTTTCCAAGTCAGCCATAAGAGTCGATTCAACTACTCGCGCTAGAAATGAATTGTCCATCAATTTTGCCAGCCAGCCGGGAACTCCATAAGCTACCGTCAGTTTGACAATGCTGCTGTTTTTGCGATCGTAAAATCTGATCGCACCCCGATTTGGCAAACCGTCTACCGATTCCCACTGAATTATCTGATTCGGCACTACTTTGAGAATCCGAGAAAGCCAGCTAAATTCTAACCCGCCAGTTGCGAGTTTCCAGCGCGACAATTCCGGGTTTTCTTCGAGAATGCGAACTGATTCGATCCACTTCATCCAGCGCGGCATTTGCTCTAAGTCTGACCAGAGTTGCCACGCTAATTCGATGGGAACTGCTACTTCTACTTGGACACTGTGTTCTAACCAATCAGTCATGCGATTTTAGATTTTAGATTTTAGATTTTAGATTGTGGATTTTCTCGTTTATTGTCGAATCTAGATCCCCCTAAATCCCCCTTAAAAAGGGGAGTAGGGGTTGACTTTGAGAACACTGTTGCCCCCCCACTTATTAAGGAAGACTTTGAGAACACTCTTGTCCCACCCCCTACTCCCCTTATTAAGGGGGGTTAGGGGGGATCGAATCCAGAGAAACAATGGACTAATGACTGTAAGCTTCGAGAATTGCCTTAGCCGCTTGATGGCCTGAAAGTGTCGCTCCTTCCATACTATCAATGTAGTCTTGCTGAGTGTAACTTCCTGCTAGGAAGAAATTGGCGATCGGAGTTTTTTGAGCAGGGCGAAAAACATCCATTCCCGGCGCTTCGCGATACAAAGATTGAGCGAGCTTAACTACACTGTACCAAGTCATGTTTAATTCCCGCGCTGAGGGGAATAAATCCTGAACTTGCTTAAGTACGTGTTGGGCGATCGCCTCATTGCTTTGTTTAATAAACGGATCTCCCGGAGTCAACACCAACTGCAACAGAGAACCTTGTCCTTCCTTATAATAATCCTTGGGACTTGTCAGCGCCAAATCTGCAAAACAAGAAAAATCTGCATCTGCTGAATATAGCAAATTATCGATTCCTACAGCATGGCTCAACTGTTTGCGCTTGGCTTCGTCTTCCAGTTCCGTTACCCAACCGTCGAACCGCAATTGTACTGTAGCAACTGGCACCGCATCTAATTTATAAATGTTGTCAAATTCTGACCATTTGCGCCAAGCTGGGGGCAATATTTTCTGAATTCCTGGCACATCTAATGCAAACACATAAGCATCGGCGGTAATAGTTTCTTCCGTTTCGCCGCTAGCTATTGCCAAACCAGTTACGTGAGTTTCTGCACCTTCTTGAAACTGAATTTCTCGAACTCGGCGCCGCGTGTGGATTTTCGTTCCTTTGCTTTCCAAATATTCCACAATTGGTTTGTGCAAATATTCGTTGGGAGAACCAGCCAGCATCCGCATGACAGAGGCTTCGGTTTTTGATGCAAAGAATTGAAAGATTGTCAACATACACCGGGCAGAAATATTTTCAGTGTCGATAAAACCCAGTGCGTAGGCGATCGGATTCCACATTCTTTTGAGCGAATTTTGGTTGCCACCTTGACTGCGGAACCAGTCAGCGAAGCTAATTTTATCCAAATCGCGGATAGTTTTCATTGCCCCGTCAAAGTCTATCAAACCTCGGACGATCGGGCTAGTTCCCAGGGCGATCGCATTTTGAATTTTGTCTTGTACGGATAGCTGAGATGTCGTGAAAAACGCCTTCAATCCGTGCAAAGGAGCACCCACCGGAAAGCGAAAATCTAAAGAACCGGTTTCGCCACCTCGATTAATAAAAGTGTGGACGTGTTCTTTGAGGAGCAAATCGTCAAATGCTCCCACTTTTTTCATCAACGCAAATAAGTTATAATAGCAGCCGAAGAAGACGTGCAAACCCATTTCAACGTGATTGCCGTCGGGATCTACCCAACTGCCGACTTTGCCGCCGACAAAGGGGCGGGATTCAAAAATTTCTACTTCGTGGCCAGCATCCACTAAATCGACTGCTGTGGTCATTCCAGCCAGTCCCGCACCTGCGATCGCAACCCGCATTTTACCTATCCTTTACAGTATTTTTACAAATTGTAACAAAATTTAGAATATCAGAAACATTCAAAGTTCATAAATGCCGATCGACACTTGTACAGCCCTCTGAATTCTTGCTAGGACATCGGCACTAATTTGACCGTAAGGGCCTTGTTCTAGGAATGTCTGCCGCAAAGCAGAAACGTTTTCACATACAGCTAGAGAATCAGCTTGCAATCCTCCCTCACCCGCAGGAATCAAGACGCGAGTAGGATTTTCTACTCCTGCAAGGTTACTGGTGAAAGGAACAACAATGACAGAATCCGTAAACTCGTTGCGGATATCGGGAGAAACCACAACTACAGGCCTTTTTTTGGTATCTCCTAACTGACGCAAAGCTCTTGAAAGGTAAATCTCACCTTGGCGAGGATAAGTTTTTGCTGTTGAGTTAGAGTCCATCGCTGCTCCATGTTTCTTCTATCTGTTCCTCTACCAAATTAAACCATTCTTTTTCATCCTCAATATCTTCTTGGCTACGGTTTTGATAAAACTTCCGCAACTTATCTTCTATTTGCTTAGCGTACCAGAGACGGAGAGCTTGTTCGATCGCCTCCGTCCAATCATCAGTAAGCTGGTCTATTTTTTCCGCGAATTCAGCATCAAGGGCGACTAACACTTCTCGCTTTTGAGTAGAATTGGACATAATCATTTTCCTTGCTCATTCAAATAAAAAAAAATGACTGATGACGGTTGACTGCTGACTAATGTGGTTATTGGTTATTAGCAGTCCCAAGCAATTAACAACTGCCAACTGCCAACTGCCAACTGCCAACTGCCAACAGTCAACTAACTTCAAAACATCGGCATCAACTGAAGTGGCCCGATTCCCAACTCTTTAGCAGACACCCAACGCACCTCAAGCAAAGCGATCATATCCTTAAACTGAGGCTGACCGCGAGAAGCACCCATCAACCCTTTAGCAATAATTAAACCGCACCAACCGTTGGTTAATTTACAGCGGCGATCCCACTTCTTGCGAGCTTCCTGATGCACCGGATCGTCTTCATTAAACTCCCCAAACAAATACAGCTCCCCATTTTTAGTTTGCAAAATACCCAAGTCGTATTGCTCATCCTGAAAAGGATTTTCGCCCGGATTAAAACCAATCCCCTTCACGCCTCCAGCTTCTTTCAAATCCTGAATCATAGTTTTTGCCTTCGGATGAGAAGTTTGGATCATCACCACTGGCAAACCATCCCCGGCGGTATTAATATCACTTTCTGCACCTTGGTGGAACTGGACACTTTCGCGCAGGAACTCTACCGTTTCCCAAGGTACGGCGCCGAGACTCAAAAATGAATTTTGCGGCACCAAATCGTCCCGCAGCAGTGGCTTGTCAAATTCATCATCATCATCGTCATCATCGTCATCACCGAGCATCTGGAATAATTCGTCTGACACTTCGGGCATCGTCGAAACTTTAACGGATACCTGTTGAATTTCTCCGTCAGCCTGCGGAACTGGGATGCGGTAGCGGCTGCTAAGACTGGGAAACGTCTCTGCTCCCAATTTCCGGCGGCCGTTGCGGAAAAAGCGGTGAAATGCTTCCAGAGCAACTAACATCGTGAGGGCTTCTTCTTCGTAAAGAATCGATCGCAATCCTTCTAAAGGATGTAGGTTGCCGAAATTTGGTTCAATTTCCGATGGAGGCAACTCGGCTAAATCAATTTCTTCCTCGTCGTCCTCATCAATATCTGCTGCACTTTCAAAGGTAAGAAACAAACAGTCTTGCCCTAAAAAAGCCTGTTCTAAATCTTCAAAAGATTCATCATTATTGACGACTCGTTCTCGAAACCGCTTCAAGGATTCTAGAGAACGGTAAAGTAAAACTCCGTAATCCATTCTGCCTTGCCCCAATACGGACACGTAGAGGCTGGCGACATCCCACTGATTGATTTCAATAGATATAATTTGGTGTTCGCTCAAAGTCCGCCACGGAGCATCTTGCCAAATTTGAGCAGCTTTTTCCATTAAAACTTCAGCATACTGAGGGGGCAACTCAGGAGGTCTGTTGATTGCGACCTCTTCCATGCCGCGAAATATTTCGTCAATTAGGGGCAATTCCGGCACGTAGTCAATGGAAATGCCTAAATCTTGAAGTACGCCCCGCAGATAAAATTGAATTTCTCGGTTTTTGACTACTATTTTTTGGGGGCGGACTGCGGGAGCCGGACTTTGGGGATGTTCCATGGCCCGTAGCAGGGCCCGGACGATCGCCTCTGGGCCGGCATCTGGGCCTACCATGTCCATAGCCCTCACGACTCCTTCGGAGCCATCGACCCAGAGAATGCACTCGCCACCAGCTTCTAGAACGTCATCGTCATCTAGCATCATGTGCGAGTCAGCATTAGATAAGGGTCGGCGATCGCCCTCCCACACGCTGGGAATTTGAGGTAAGTTTTGTAGCCGACGAAGAGTAGAGCGATTCAGCGCTGCCATAGAGTAAGCCCGTTGGGTGAAGCATTGTTGCGGTGCCGGTAGCCGGTCAACCGCTGCTTCTCAATCATAAACCCTATAGGGGGAGAGGACATCGAGCTTGGGAACGAGGCTCCACGGGAATTAAAAATTAGAAGGTAAAAATTCTGCCTTCAGCATCTAACCGAAGGCCTTCTGGCGAATGCCTGTACAATGGAGGGATAAGATTAAACTCTTACCATTAGACAATCTCAGGAGTTCGGCAAATTATGACTCAAGCCATTTCTGAAAAGCGTGGAATTCAAATGACGGACTCTGCTGTCCGTCAAGTTTTAGCTCTGAGAGAGAAACAAGGTAAAGACCTCTGCTTGCGGGTAGGGGTGCGCCAGGGTGGCTGCTCTGGTATGTCCTACGTGATGGATTTCGCCGATCCCAGCACTGTGAAATCCGACGATGAAGTATTCGACTACGACGGTTTTCAGGTAGTTTGCGATCGCAAGAGCATTCTTTATCTCTACGGTTTGGTTCTCGACTTCAGCGATGCTATGATCGGGGGCGGCTTTCAGTTTACTAACCCCAACGCAACTCAAACTTGCGGTTGTGGCAGTTCTTTTTCTACATAAATTGGAAAAAAGGGCATGGGGCAGAAAGTTGTTAACTGCCCCATGCTCTTTTGCGTGCAACATCCCAAATCTAAAATCTAAAATCGAATGACCCCTGAAGAATTGTTTAAAGACGGTTTCGATCGCTACCAAGCTGGCGAAGCCCCGGCTAATCTGATCCCCGTGTTTAAAGAAGTGTGCGAAAAAGCTCCCAAAAATGGCAATGCCTGGGCTAGCCTCGCGTGGCTCTACCTGTTGGAAAATAAACCTGCACCGGCTCAAAAGGCAGCAAAAACAGCCGTTAAATTGAACCCTCACGACCCCCAAGCTCGCATCAACCTAGCAGTAGCCATCCTCGATCTCAAAGAAAAAGGAGTGCGGCCCCATGTAGAAGTGGCTCAGCAACTCCTGATGGCTTCGGAAGAGTTGCTAGACGAAGTTAAGAAAAATTTTGAAGAAGGATTAAACAGAAAACCCGACTGGAAGAGTCTCGCCCGCGTTAAACAGTGGCTTCTGGAGCCGTAACCCCGCAAAAAAGTCGATTTTGGAGCGGGGATCGAGGAAATCGGCTTTGCGGTTTATTACGACATCGTAATAAATCAATAAATAACTTTATGGAAAACTCAGGAAGTCAGTGCTAGTATTTGAAAACTTAGACGATTGCCAAATCCGCTCAGCGGTTTTCAGATTTTATTAGGATAATACTAGGAGTTGTAAAAACATGAGCACTGACAGCCACGTTAACATCAAACCAGCAACCCGCAACCACAAAGGTTTCTTTATTCAGCCAGCTTCTTACAAGTTGATGAGCATCGATAAATCCGGCTGGGCATTGATTTGCATGGACAAAGCAGTTTGTCACTATGTAGATCCTGATGATTTGCAATTGCCGAATAAATCGGGAATGTCTGAAGGTTAATTCTGAAGTTTTGAGAGACTTTAAGATGCTTTATTTGAGTAGCTGCCCTCTATGGAGGGCAGCATCTTTTTTTTTGTCAGGAAAAACTCCGGCAACGCGCAGTGAATCGGGATTTAAGGGATAGAAGGATAGAAGGAAGAATTACCGATTACAAATTAGCGATTACAAATTCCCTAATTGTTAGATTTGAAGGCAAAAAGCATCTCCAACTCAGCAGTTGTCGGTTGTATAGAAGCTGTGGCTACGCTAACTCCTCGGAGAGAATTGAGCAATTCAGCAGCGGGCGGCGAAACTAAATTTGGCTGTACTGCAAGCAAATATTGGTTAGCCCAAGACATGGTTTTTTCCATATCTATGTAAAAGTAACCTTGATTGGCCCGCGGTAAAGAAGTGGCGATCGCCTGAAAACTCGGACTACTGCTTAGGGGTTGTGGTGGCGTCGAAGTAATCACATCAACTAAAGGCCCGCCGAAAGCTACAAACACAGAATTTTCATTCAGCCAACCGTGCCCGAATAAAGTGCCTTGCTGGGGTATTTGCCACTCCGTAACCTCTTTGCCCTCAACGGTTCTAGGGGCGACGCTGACTGTAGGATTGCTTTTGGCGATCGCATCGAGTTTTTTCAGGGTTGCTTCTGCAGCAGGGCGATCGCTCGTTTCAAAAATCATCGCCGCCCCCATGCCCAACTGAGACAAAATGCCTTGATTGGAACCGATCGCCCCGATCGCAAATTCCCCATTCATCCAACCAAAAACATCACGATCGGCATCCAAATCCAACCGCTTAAAACTATCCCTCACCTGCTGAACTCCCCTGTCAACCTCCGGGCTATCTTGTGCCTCAGCGGTTGCTTGCGACCAAATTTGATCGATTCCCTTGCCGCCAACTAAAGCAATAGTTTCATCCGGAAATCTGGGCAACAATTTCGATGCGAATTGTGGAGTTTGCTGCACGAATTTAGGGTCTAACTGAGCAATAGTTTTTACCCTCAATCCCGCACTATCCGCCCCAATTCCCGCAACCAAAGACTTAACTTGTTTGAACTGCGAAAACACTGTCCAAGGCAACTGGATATCTGCGGGCAAATTAGCTTTCAATTGCTCAATTGCCGCCCGATAGTCAGCAATATAAACAGTTGCGATCGGATTCTTGACACCAGCACTCTCTGCAAAAAACTTAGTTGTGCTCTGCTGCGTAGCGAGGGAGGGTTCTCCTTTAAAAGTATCGATCGCCAATTCCACAGGCTTTTTCAAAGGAGCCATCACTAATTGGTCGTTCAGCAAAGCCACACTGTAGCGCTTGCCAGTTGGCTCTGCAATCTCAAAAATTTTAACTCCTTTATACTCGGTTTCTTGAGTAGTTGCACCGGGCTGAGATTTTAATTTATTAGCAAAATTCCAAGCGCTAATTTTATTTTTCACGCTGACTACTACCAGCAGTTTTGGAGGCTCTGTATTCGTCACAGCATCAGGGGGCAGCAAAGCGACCATCACCCCCCCTAACCAAGGCTTTAAGTCTCTGTCAAAGTCGATTTGAGTGCCTGCCAAGCTTTGTTCTTGAAAGGCCTTCAAACCCTGACCGATTAACTTTTGAGCCCCTGGCGTGCCAAATCGCTGCAATTGTGACAACGCTTGGGGATTGGGGGAGATAAACGCGGCCATCATTGCTTCGTCGGGCACAACTTTGGCGCTGTCTTGAGGGTTGGATACTTGTTGGCTCAAACCCTGGAAGTAAAAGTAGACCGCAGCGCTACCTGCTGCGGCGATGGAGGCAGCAATTAGAAGCTTTGATTTTTTTGCAGGCATGGTTTGTGTTCCTCGCGTCCCATATCAGTTTAATCAAAATACAGAAAGCTTGTGGGGAGGCGATCGGGCCGGCGCTCTAGTTTTGTATAATTCACAACAAGTTTGGACGATCGTCTAAACTACTAAAAATGTGCATTGCGGGTAAAAGATGAAAGTAGCGATCGCGGGAGCAACGGGATTTGTAGGTAGCAGGCTGGTGGAGAAGCTGCAAGCTGCAGGACATCAAGTGGTGGTTTTAAGCAGGGATGCGGCGAAGGCTGGCCGAGTTTTTCCGGCTTCAGCTTATCCGAATTTGGAAGTTGTCGCCTACACTCCAGCGGAGTCTGGTGATTGGCAAAAGTCGATCACGGGCTGCGACGCTGTTGTCAATTTAGCAGGAGTGCCGATTGCGGAGGAAAGGTGGACCCAGGCGCGCCAGCAAGCAATTCTGGACAGTCGCAGACTGACGACGGCAAAATTGGTCGAGGCGATCGTCAATGCTAATCCTAGACCATCGGTGTTTGTTAGCGCATCGGCGATCGGCTATTACGGAACCAGCGAAACCGCTGAATTTGACGAAACTAGCCCTGCTGGGGATGATTTTTTAGCAGCAGTTTGCAAAGACTGGGAAGCAGCAGCCCAACCTGCAAAAAATGCGGGAACGCGGCTAGCAATTTTGCGGCTGGGGATAGTTTTGGGAATGGGAGGCGCGCTGGCAAAAATGCTACCCCCTTTTAAACTATTTGCAGGCGGGCCGATTGGGACAGGAAAACAGTGGTTTTCTTGGGTTCATCGCGAGGATGTGGTTGATTTAATTTTGTACGCTTTGCAAAATCCGCAAGTTGAAGGTGTTTTGAATGCGACAGCACCGAATCCCGTGCGGATGAATGAATTGTGTCAAACTTTAGGAGAAGTTTTGCAGCGACCTTCTTGGTTGCCGGTGCCAAGTTTTGCTTTAGAAATGCTGTTGGGAGACGGGGCAAAACTTGTTCTGGAAGGGCAGAAAGTGTTGCCTAAACAAACTTTAGCTAGCGGTTTTCAATATCAATATCCGACGCTAAAATTAGCACTCGAAGAGATTTTATCGGCAAGTTAAATTCCCTCGTTACCCTCGTTTCCAGGCTCTGCTCATTGGTGACAACTTAAGCCTCCAGTCCGCTCTTAGACTTAAGTCCCTGGCTAATAGCTTAAGTCAACAGCGAGGAGGACTAATAAGTTTAAAAGTCTTCTTCTGGGTTCTCCTCGCTGTTGACTTAACGGGACTTAAACAAGTTTTAAGCCCAAATAAAGCCCAAACTGGCTTTATATGAAGCAAGTACGTCCGTATTTTCTTGCAGCCAGCCAAAAAATCTGTAAGATATAGCGGTTCTAAAAGCTAATAAGGCAGAGCATAAATGTCGTGAAAGGTTGGTTAGCCCACTGCCGACGTAACCCTCCTGTTAACTGATGCCAAATGATAAAAGTATAAGCACCAAATACTAATATCAAAAGTCGATTCAGGCTTTTCCTGCTGCTCACTTGATATTCTTTTAGCCCTAGCCAGCATGAGAGCCTCACGGTAAAACACTTCCACCCACTTACGTTGGGAGTAAGTTGTTATACTAATTCTAAAAAATCATGCAACAGTAGCTGTAGGGTGCATACAGTCTTTCAGGAAACAAACCAAAAACTCATAACTGTTGCATGATTTTGGAGAATTGGTATTACTATCCATGATGCTGTTGCCCGCGAGCGTGGCAGCATTAGTCACTAAATAATCAACTTCTGTTGCGGTGGAACCGGTCGGAGCATTCATGACGATAGCGACTGTTTTTGATATAAGTTTGCCCTGAAATATCCGCCGTTTAACCATCGCCCAAGAGCGTTGCAGCACTCAACAGAGCAACAGCCCCTTCCTCCTCCAAAGGTCGCGAAAAAAAGTACCCTTGATAGGAACTGCATCCCAAAGAACGGAGTATAATTAGTTGCTCTTGCGTCTCCACCCCTTCTGCGATTGCCTCTAATTCCAAAGAACGGGCCAGATTTAAAATCGCCTCCAGCAAAGTCAAATTTTTCCCTCCTTCCTCCAGGCAGCAAACAAAAGAGCGGTCAATTTTGAGAGTATCAATCGGCAGCAATTGTAAGTAAGATAAATTTGAATAACCCGTGCCAAAATCATCCAAACACACCTTAACCTGCCGAGCTTTCAATAGCTCTAGCACCCCAGCAGCCTCCTCAGCATTCTCCATTAAAACACTCTCGGTAATCTCTAACTTCAAAAATTCGCCCTTTAAGTTATGCACTCGCAGCAGTGAGTCTAAAAGCGGTAACAAATTAGGAGCAAATAGCTGAAGTCCCGATAAATTAACACTCATATTTAAAGGTAAATAGTCAGGGAATTGCAACTGCCATTTACTTAAACAAGCCACTGCTTCCGACAGTACCCACTCCCCTAGTGCCACAATCAAACCCGTTCTTTCCGCCACTGGAATAAACACGCTCGGAGAAACCAAGCCGCGGGTCGGATGCCGCCATCTTACCAACGCTTCAAACCCCACTATTTGACCAGTTATAAAAGATACAATTGGCTGATAGTTCAGGTAAAACTGTTGTAAATTAATTGCATTTTGCAAGTCATTTTCTAACTGGAGTTGCTCTAAAGCTCTTGACTGCATACCAGCATCAAATACAACAGTGCTACCAGCACCCCGAACAAAAGCCTCATGTCTAGCCGCGTCAGCCGCCCGCAGCAAATCTTCCGGCTCTTCTGTGCCAATTGCACCTAAAGCAATGCCAATACTAACGCTAGAAAAAACAGCAGTTCCATTTAAGTTAGACGGCATTTCTAATGCTTGACGAATGTGTTCTGCTGCATCTAAAGCTAACTGAGAATTAGTAATATTTGCCAGCCAAATCGCAAACGCATCTTCTCCCACTCTTGCTATAAGATTCATATTCAAAGCCCAAGCCTCTAACCGCCGTGCTACTTCTACTAGCAACTGCTCTCCTCTAGAATGACCTAAGCTATATTTAACAACTTGATAACGGTTAAGAGTCAGCAATAAAATAGCTTCTAAATGACCCAGTTCTATTATAGAATTCCTGCCACTACGCATCTCCTTTAAGAGCAAATTACGGTTAGGTAAACCTGTCAGATCGTCGTAAAATGCTTGGTAACAGATTTGTGCAGTCGCTGTAGCAAGTTCCTGCTCTTTTTCCCTAGCAAGTCGCACAAACTCTAAAGTTTTATTAATTGTAATTTTTAAGTCATCCAAATCAATAGGCTTCGTTAAAAAATCAAAAGCACCCCGATTCATAGCTGTCCTAATATTTGGCATATCCCCGTAAGCTGAAACCACTACAGCTTTGAGCGTCGGATCAATAGCTGGCAGATTCTCTAGCAAAGTTAAACCGTCCATTTCGGGCATACTAATATCAGTTAGCACCAAGTCAAAGGAGCCATCAGCTTGCAGTTTATCCAAAGCTTGAACTCCATTAAGTGCAAAATCAAACTCAAATTCTTGAGTGCTGATTTGATGCCGAAATAGCTGAAGGATTACATATTCTAAAAGTGGTTCGTCATCAATTACTAAGATTTTAGCTGTCATGGAATTGCTCTTGTTAGCAAGTAGCCAGGAGTTTATTTAATTCTCTTGTAAGGACAATCCCCCTGTGATTGCCCCCTGGGGTTGCACCGTAAGTAAGTTTGGGGCAGGCAGGAAAGCACTGCTCCTACAGAAAACTCATCATTTTCAGGACTTACGCTCCTAAACCGGGTTTATCTAAAAAATTGAAGATTCTCACTAGAAATCTACTAAGAAACCCGGTTTCTAGCCTAGAGGTGCGTAAGTGTTGATTTTATCAGTTCCCAACCATTAAGTGGGAATTGCAATAATAAATTCCGTTCCCTTGCCAGGTGTAGAGTTACAACTGAGCCATCCCCCGTGTTTTTCTTCAACAATAGACCGCGAAATTGATAAACCCAATCCCGTCCCTTTACCCACAGATTTTGTAGTAAATAAGTGGTTAAATACCCGCTGTTTCACTTCTTCTGTCATCCCCATCCCGTTGTCCGCAATAGAAATTATAACATGAGAAGTGGAATTATCCTTGATATTTTTTTCACTCTCATCGGTAAGGAAAGTGCGAATCTTAATTTTATTAGGATTCGCCTTAATTTCATCGCGGCTTCGCGCTGAATCCCACTCTTCCAATGCGTCAATGGCATTAGCAATGATATTTAAAAACACCTGATTTAACTGTCCGGGATAACACTCTACTGGGGGTAATTCTCCGTAGTTTTTTAGCACTTGAATTTCGGGTTTACCCTCATTCGCTTTGAGCCGATGTCTCAAAATTAATAAGCTACTATCAATTCCTTCATGAATATTGAAACGAACTTTGGATTTAGTATCTGCCCGCGAAAAAGTCCTCAGAGAAATGCTGATGCCCCGAATGCGCTCAGTTCCTTCTTTCATAGAACTGAGCAGTTGTGGCAAGTCTTCTAAGAGAAAAGGGAGGTCAAGAGCTTCAATTTGAGTTTGTACTTCTGGATTATTTAGGGAGCTGTGTTGTTGATAAATATTGAGAGCAGTCATCAATTCTTGAAAGTAGCTTTCGGCGTGTTCAATGTTTCCTATAATGAAGCTGATGGGATTGTAAATTTCGTGGGCAACTCCGGCCACTAACTGGCCGACGGAAGCCATTTTTTCGTTTTGAATGAGTTGAGTTTGCACCTCTTGAAGTTCTGTTAAATTTTGTCTGACTTGTTTAACAGTTTCTAAGGCTCTTTGGATGGTGATTTCCATGTCCTGAAAATCAATGGGTTTTGTCAAAAAGTCAAAAGCTCCCCGGTTCATGGCAGTTCTAATGTTTTGCATATCTCCATAGGCGGAGATGACGACTGCTTTTAATGTATTGTCGATTTCTGAGAGTTTTTCTAGTAAAGTTAACCCGTCCATTTCGGGCATATTAATATCTGTTAGCACTAAATCAAATGGTGGAGATTCTGCAATTTTTTCTAAGGCTTCTCTGCCATTGTGAGCAAAGACAAATTCAATTTCTTTGATCCGAATTTTTTGCCTAAATTTTTGTTGAATGACGTATTCTAATAGTTGTTCATCATCGACGACTAGGATTTTGGCTGTCATGGGGAGCTATTCTGTATCCTATGGTAGAAATAACTAGGGTGATTGCTTACTATAGCACGTTGTTTTAATTTTGTAAAAGATTAAATTCCTTAATGAGAATGTAGTCAGGAAGAAGGAAGAAGACTTATGCAATCAGCTTTTTAGTCATCCGTGTTTTACGTTTAATTAAGTGGATCTACTTAAGATTCACTGTATAATTTTAAGCCGTGCAGGTGGGTTTGTGTAGAAGCACTTTCAACCTGCGAGTAAAGTTACTGATGTAGTGTTTTAACGCCTCGAACGTGCGCCAAAGCTATTTAACTTTTGGGCAAAGTAATGATGAATTCGGTGTAATTTCCGGTTTCGGTTTGCACTTCCAAATTGCCTCGATGTTGTCCAACAATGATATCGTGAGTGATGGATAAACCTAAACCTGTTCCCTGTCCGGGAGGCTTGGTAGTGAAGAAAGGGAGGAATATTTTTTGTTGATTTTCTTTAGGAATGCCGATGCCATTATCATGAATGCGAATTTCTATTGCAGTGCCTAGATTTTTAGTGGTAACAGAAACTGTGGGATTGAAATCGGCGGTCATTTTAGATTGTTTAATATAAGAGGCATAGCAAGCATTATCAATGATATTAATTAAAGCGCGGCTGAGGTCAGAAAAAGCGACATCTAGTTCTTCAATTGATTTGTCATAGTCGGTTTCAATGGTAAGGTTGAAGGTTTTATCTTTAGCACGGATGCTGTGGTAAGCTAATTGTAGGGATTGAGCGACGAGGGCGTTGATGTCGGTTTTTTGGCGGCTGCTGCCCTCGCTGCGAGCGTGCATTAGCATACTTTGAATAATGCTGTTGGCACGTTGTCCTTGTTCGTTAATTTCTGATACATTGCGCTTAAGATAAGTGAGGTTTTCGTTAATTAATTCCAGAGATTCGGAGTCTAAGTTTTGGGATTGGCGGTCTATTTCTTCTGCGATTTCAGATGTTAAGTCTTCTGAGAGTGTAGCAAGAGAAGTGACGAAGTTGAGGGGGTTGCGGATTTCGTGGGCAACACCTGCGGTGAGGGCTCCGAGGGAGGCGAGTTTTTCTGAGGCTACTATTTGTTTTTGAGCTATTTTTAATTCTGCGGTTCGTTCTTCAACTTTTTGTTCTAGGGTTTCCGAATATGCTGCAAGTTGTTGGTTGGCTTGTTCTAAATTTTGGTTGAGGTGATTGACTTCTGCGTAGAGTTTGGCATTAGTAATAGCGATGGCAGCTTGTCCCGATAGCATTTGTAAGACTGTGAGTCTGTCAGCGGTAAATGCAACGGTGGTCAAGTTATTTTCGAGATAGATAATCCCTGTAAGTTGACCTTGATTGAGCAGGGGTCTACACAAGATTGATTTGGGCTGATTTTGTTGGATATAGGGGTCTTTTTTAAAAATTCCTTCGTGGCTGGCATCGTTTAAAACGACTGTTTCTTTAGTGCGAGCAACGTAGTTAATAATTGCGGCTGGAACTGCATTTTTTAGGAGAGGAACGGAAATATTTTCCTCTTCAGGTTGTTGAGGAGTGGTCAATACGGTGAGGTCGTTACCTTCCACGATTCCGGTGGCTGAAATCACCCACTGATTCTCGCTTTGGTTAGATGAAAAAGGGGGTTTTGTGAGCAATGAACCACGAGTAGCTCCGGCATTTTCTATGAGAATGGTCATTAATTTACCTAGCAGTTCGCTGAGAACAATTTCCCCCGATAACGCCTGTGCTGCTTTCATAATTGTACCGAGGTCAAGTGCTGTTGAATGGCTGCAAGTAGAGGTTGTCGTCCAGTTTGAGGTGGTTGTGCTAGTGGGGTCGAGGCTGATAGTTTCAGACTGCTGCGTGCGGGAGATGAGATGGGGATATGTTTCTTCTAAGTCTCTGACTTTGGCGATGGCTCCCCAGCGAATGTAGCAGTAATAGGCTTCGGTCATGTAGGTTTTGGCGACTTTTTCTCTACCGAGGGCTAGATAAAATTCGGCAGCACGTTCGTTAGCGAGGGCTTCTTCTTGGATGAATCCTTGTTCTTTGGCTCCGTTGATGGCTCGTTCGTAGTAGGTTATTGCTGTCTCGTTTTGTCCTAATACTCGCGCTTTTTCTGCTTCTACGAGTTCGTATTTATGTTGGAAGTTCATTGGGGCGTGGTGCGCCCAGGTTTTCATTTGTTTTTGATGGGTGGCGACTTTCTTGAGGTATTCTTTTTGTTCGGTTTTGGTGGTGACTGGGTAGTGAGCGAGGAGGGCTAGGGAATAGTAGAAGTTGCATGTACTTGGCAGCATAGCACCACTCAAGTTTTGCTTGTATTTTTCTAGTAATATAGCTATTTCAAGACCTTGGTAAAAATGTTTAAATAAATAAAATAGCATAAGTTTAGCTAAATAAAAATAAGCAACTGCCGTATTATTATTAGCTTCTTTTAAAATAGATAATCTTTGTGAATCATCAAAGCTTTCTCCTATAAGTGTAGTATTAGGAGATTCATTTTTTATGTTCAAGACAAATTGATGCCAGATAGCCAAAAGATCGACCGTAAATTCTTGCTTGTAATTTTCAAGTGCTTTTAGATATCGTTGCTGAACATTAGCAACAGATTCTAGGTGCTCGCCACTCCAAAAAAGATTAATAGATTGATATAAAGCTCCATAACCTGCATATTCTAAATCTCCCGTTTCCACTCCACTGTTAAAAGCTTCACTTAGAGGAGTTATTGTATTTTTTATTGGCTCTTTACACTCTCGAATAAAATGGTTAAATGAATGGTAAACCTTAGCTTTTATTTCTCTAGCATTAAACTGCTCCAATAAAGTTAAAGCAAGTTGTCCAAATTGATATCCAGAATCGATATCTCCCAGCACTCCACAAAGCAACATACCATACATACAATAACCCTGAGCAGATAAAGCTGTATTCCCATATTTGACAGAAAGATAGACAATTTTAAAGACAACAAGTGGAAAAAGAGCGGGACTAGCAGCAAATGCTGCCGGAATAATATTCATCAAAATCCTTATAGTTGCCAAATGATCGGGGTTAGTCATCTCTGGCAAGTTTGCTAAATCTCGAATTTGTTTTCTCCCTACTATAAATTTGGTACGAAATAATCCAAGCATTATACTGAGCTTGTTTGGATGTTTAGGCAAAGAAATTCCTAATTTTTTTAGCAGTTGCAGTGCTGTGTCTAAAGCTTTTTGAGGCTGATTTTGGGATAAATAAAATGGAATTTTTAATTCATATACCTTGATTTTTTCAAGGACAGTTTTTGTTTGTAAAAGAACAATATCAGATAGCTTTTGTGCCTGTTCAAAATTAATATTAAGGTATTCTACTTCCAATGTTTCTAAGTGGATATCTCGCATCAATTCATAGTGAACTTGCCAGCTAGATTCTGGCAGCAGTTCTAAACCTACATTCAAATATCTGACAGCGGCTTCATAAGCTGTCGCTGCTTTTGCTTTTCGTCCAGCTATCAAATTAAAATTGGCAAGTTCATTTTTTTCTGACTCTTGCGTGATGAATTCCAACCCAATATTCAACTGATTAACAATATCAAATATATTCTCTTCCAAGGCGTTGTCTGCGTATTGCTGCAACAATAACTTACCAATTTTCAAGTGGGTGGCTTTTTTCTGATTTTCAGGAATTATTGAATAGGCTGCTTGTTGCACCCTGTCATGTAAAAATCTATAGCTAACTTTGGATTGTTCAAAAAGTAGCGTTCCTTGTTCTTCTGACTGAAAAGCCAGAGGAATTTTGTAGTCGTTACTTAGGGGTAAAATTAGACCTGCTTGAAGTGCTGACCACAAATCATCGGCTGTTTCTAGCGGTGATTTTTCATTAACAATCGCGCAGACATCTAAGTTAAAGCGGTTGCCGATACAAGCGGCTAATTGTAAGATTTGCTGCGTAGATTCTGGCAGTTTTTGAATATTTCTGGCTACCAGTTCGACAACGTTATAATCAGCAATTCCCAGGGTTTGAATCTGCTTAATGTCCCATTTCCAGCAACTTTTGATAAATTCAAAGTTTAACAGTTGTTCACAGTGCAGAGTCTTGAAAAGTTGTGTTAGGAAGAAAGGATTCCCCTGAGTTTTATTGAAGAGTAAGTCTGCTAATTTTATTGAATTGTTATCTCCCTGAAGAGTATCGGCTACTAATTGACGGACGTTGCTAATATCTAAAGCCTGGAGGACGATGTTATTTACAACCGCACCTGTTTTTTCAATCTCTTCAATGGTTTGAATTGTGGGATGAGTGGGGCTAACTTCGTTATCTCGATAAGCTCCAATTAGTAATAGATATTCGCTATCCGTGTCTGTGATCAAGAGTTGCAGCAACTTCAGAGAGGCTGAATCAGCCCACTGCAAATCATCTAGGAATAGAACAAGCGGATGTTCTGGTTTAGTGAATACATGAATAAATTGTTTATAAACTCGGTTGAAGCGATTTTGAGATTCTGTTGGACCTAGCTGGGGAACTTCTGGCTGTTCGCCCATAATCAGTTCTACTTCGGGAATTACGTCGATAATTACCCGTCCATTTTGTCCCAAAGCTTGTACAAGTTGCTCTTTCCAAATTCCTATATTTTCTGCGTTTTCTGTTAACAGTTGTCGAATTAATTCTTGAAAAGCTTGAATTAAGGCGGCGTAGGGAATGTTCTTTTTAAATTGGTCAAATTTACCGGCGATAAAATAACCACGCTGGCGGACTATTGGTTTATGAATTTCTTGCACAACGCAGGTTTTTCCAATGCCTGAATAACCGCTGACGAGCATCATTTCTGTTGAGCCAACTGCAACTCGTTCAAAGGCTGCCATTAGGGTTGCAACTTCTGTTTCTCGTCCATATAGTTTTTGAGGAATAAGAAATTCACCGAATCGATCTACTTTTCCGGCTATGAAATCTTTAATTTCTCCTGATTTTTCTAGTTGTTTGAGACTTTCTTCTAAATCGGCTAAAAGTCCGCGAGTGCTTTGATATCTCTCTTCAGCAGTTTTTGCTAATAATTTCATTACGATATCAACTACGGCCTGGGGAATTTCTGGATTTAGCTGATTTAGCGGCGCGGGTTGTTTTGCGATGTGAGAATGCACCAATTCCATTGGGTCGTTAGAATTAAATGGTAGTTGACCCGTCAGCATTTCATAGAAGGTAATACCCAGGGAGTAAAAGTCGGTGCGATAGTCTATTGAGCGGTTCATTCTCCCGGTTTGTTCGGGAGACATATAGGCGAGTGTGCCTTCGATGTAGTTGGGGTTACTGATGGTAGGAATTTCTTTTTCGAGGCGGGTGGAGATGCTAAAGTCGATGAGTTTTATTTCTCTAATTTCGGGTTTTATGAGGATATTTTGGGGTTTAATGTCTTTGTGGATAATTTGATTTTGATGCAGTTCGCCGAGAATTTGCGCGAGTTGACTGGCGATTTGAAGAAAGTTTATTAAGGAAGTTTTTTGGGCGGTAATATATTGTTTGAGGGGTTGTCCGCCAAAATCTTCTAAGATTAGGGCAAGTCCGTGTTCATAAGGTTTTAATTCGATGGGCTTGATAATGCCTGGGATGTTTAAAGAGTGGAGGATTTGATACTCGTGTCTGATTCGGGCGATTTCTTCTAGGGTGGGATACTCGGCTTTGAGGGTTTTAATGATGACAGCAGTGTGTTCTAATTCGTAGCGACCTTGATAAATAACGGTTTTTGTACCTTCGTGGAGCGGGGCAATCAGTTGGTATCCAGGTAGAGGGGTTCTCATTATATATCTTTAAAGGAGTACAGTAGTGAAAGAGCATGATACTGATGAACCCTGAGTTGATATATCATGTTATCAGTTTTTAACATTTTACCTTTGTATCGAAGATTATTTTCGATATAAAACAAAAACTTAAGATTTAATTAATTAAATCTTAAGTATTGACAAAAATCTAGTTATTAGATAAAAAGTCGAAGCTTTATCGGAAGACAACCAGACTGCCGGAGTTCCCTATTTCCTTAGCGTGCGCCTACAAGTGTGGCTATTAAATTTTCTGAGGGGGTCGGAGCAGGCCCTAGAGCCACATCGCCCCATCGGATAATACTGGCGGCGGAGCTGCCAGAAAAACCGTGAGAATAAATCATCACTAAATCGTCTTTTCTGATTTTTTTCACGGCGGCTGCATGATGTAAAGCAGCCATAGCAGACACTACGGAAATGTTGCCATACTTGGGAAAAATGTCGATGATTTTATCTTTAGGTACATTCAGTTCTAAAGCACAAAAATCGACATAACCTGCTGCTGGTGGGTAAAAAATGAAGTAGTCTATATCCTCCACTGCAATTCCAGATTCAAACAAGATTTTTTGGCAGCATTGCTGGAAGTATTTAATGAATAAAGAAGTCGCGTATTTCACTAAATCTTTATTCAAAGTAATTAACACTCTTGGATTTCCCATCTGATCTACCGTAAACCTGGGATAAATTACTCCGCAGGTATCATGAGTGTTTGTTGAATAGGAATGGAGTAAACCTTGTCCTTCTTCTAGTTTCTCAACAATAAAAGCGGCTGCTCCATCTCCAAGCGTGAATGAGAAAGAATTGGTATACTCTATGTGCTTGGAATAATTGCAGGATAAGGAGACTAATACCCTTTTAAATCTTTTGTCTCTGATTAACGCAACAGCATTTTCCAAGGCTAAAAGAGCTCCTCCACAGGTAGCATTTAAATTCCAAGCGACACCTCGAAAGCCTAACTTTTGTGCTATGTGAGTAGCATTCCCAATCACTAATTTTTCTGGAAACATCGCGCAAGAAATCAGCAAATCAATATCATTGATTTCTACTTTATTGGCTTGCAAAACTTTTTCAATTGCTCCACATTCAAGAGAAATAGAAGTTTCGCCTTCAGCCAAAACTCTTCTTTCTAACGCTCCCCTGAATATATCTTCTCGATAAGGTTTTACTGCCTGTACCCAATTAGCATTTTCTTGGGAATCATTATCAAACAGTCGCACTTTTTTATTTTTTTGCTCAAGCTCAGCTAAGAACCCTGGATAATTCTTTTTCCAGTAATCGTTAGTACGTACACGCTCTGGAAAATTAACTGCAATTGCTCGGATTCCTACAGCTTGATTCATCTTGACAAAACTCATTTGAACAGAAATAAACAACATGAAATTTTGGACCTTGCCAGCTCTAGGCTCTAACTCCTAGAGCTAGCAAATTTAATGCTCATTAGCTAAGAATTATCTCTTAACAATGAGCAACTTAACTATGCGCCTCGCGCAAAACCCGCCTCAAAACCTTACCCGTCGCATTCTTGGGCAGCGAATCAACAAACCGGACAAGGTGAGGAACCTTATAAGCAGCTATCTGCTTAGAGCAGAAAGAAATCACATCCTCTGGCGCGACAACTTGCCCATTGTTAAGGACAATATTCGCCAAAATTCTCTCACCTTTCACTCTGTCAGGAACACCATAAATAGCCACTTCCGCCACCGCTGGATGTTGAGAAATTACCCGCTCCAATTCACTCGGATAAACCTTAAATCCAGAAACATTAATCATGTCCTTCAAGCGGTCAACAATATAGAAATAGCCCTCTTCATCCATCCGGCCCAAATCTCCAGTATGAAACCAACCATTTGACATAACTTCGGCAGTTTCAGCGGGACGGTTCCAATAGCTCGACATCACATTAGGCCCGCGAATAATAATCTCGCCAACTTCCCCGACATCAACTTCTGAACCCTCACTATCCACCACTTTCATTTCCACATTATCAATTGGCATCCCAATCGAACCAGGCTTATATTTCAAGTAATGGTTGTAACAAGAAAAAGGTGAAGTTTCCGTCAAACCGTACCCTTCATGGATCACCAGACCATACTGTTCTTGCCACTGATCTACAACTTCCAAGGGCATTCTGGCAGCAGCGCTAAAATAATAGCGCACTGAGTTAAAGTTGCATTCATCAGGCGACATTTCTAACAGCTTGGCAAAGGCTGTCGGCACTCCAAAAAACATGGTAATCTGCTCCGCCGCCGTTACTTGCAACACTTCGGCCGGATAAAACCTGCGCTGCAAAATGATAGTCGCACAAGCATTCAATCCCGCATTCAGAATAAAATTCTGACCGAAACAGTGGAACAAGGGTAAATACAAAAGTAACCGATCCTCAGCCCTCATACCACAGCAATGCTTGACAGAGTGCATATTTGAAGTCACATTCCCATGAGAAAGCACTGCACCTTTAGGAAAACCCGTCGTCCCCGATGTATAGATAATTGCAGCGGGTTCTGTAGGTTCCATTTCAATAGCTTTAGCTTCAGCAGAAGCGTTTGCTATCAGTTGTAACAAACTGATTTCTTTACAGTTTAAACTCAGCTCGCTCCCAGAAACATGAGAAGAATGGCTACCAACCACACTCGGCGGTTTAATAACTCCATCTTCAGCAATCAGAATGTATTGAAGGTAAGCTAAATCATCATCAGGCACTTGCCTTCGCAATGATTCTGTGGCAATTACTATCTTAGCAGCACAGTCATTGAGAATAAACCGAACTTCATCGCTTTTGAGCATTGCATTGATAGAAACTGCGACAGCCCCAATCTTTAAAATGCCCAGATAAGAAATGACAAATTCGGGAATATTAGGCAGGAAGAGAGCAACGCAATCTCCCCGTTTAATCCCCAATCCTTGCAAACCATTCGCAGCGCAGTTTGCTAATTGATTTAGCTGCTTGTAAGTAAAAGATTTACCTTCAAAAATTAAGGCAGTTTTCTGAGGGAAAAATCTACACCCTCTCTCGATATGCTCTGCAATGTTCATCCCTATCTTAGTTCTCCGTAAAATTGCCGCCAAACCATAGGTTTCGTGTTCAAGATTTGGATGCACTGGTGCACCGTCGTTAAGACAAATCGGAAACCACGACGTAAAGCTTTCGATCGCTCTTTTTTTTCTGAGGAAATATCCCCCACGCAACTCGGATGAATTGTCTGAGAAAATTGTTGCCAATCCCTCGGTTCAAGTTGATATACTTTGACGCATTGGCGAACAGCATCCGCCAAAAAGTGTGGCTGATTTGACAATTTCTCTGCTTTTTTACTTCGGTAAATATCTAGCTGAAAAGCAGTTTTCGAGATGTTAGCTGAAATATTGTGAGTAACCATTGTTGTGCCTTTCTAGTAATGTTCAACAATCTTTTGCACCCGAAAATTTATGACTGTTTGTGTAAGGGACAAGCAGCTCTTGATAAGTTAAATTTTTAACTTATTTTTTACGCCATTAGGCAGGCTATTCTTAGCTACAAATGACCTGTTTTACACAGGCCATCCGAGGAAAAAAGGGGATGAAATAATGTGAGTTTTTTTCAAAACTCCTTCCCTTTCCTCTTCCTACTTCAAACTTGATAAAATCCGGTTCACAGCTTGCACAATTCGTCCTTCCTGTGCAATGTCAGCAGCAATCATGGCAATGTGTATATCTAAAGATTGCTCGTTGTCGTTCCAGATGTAAGATTTATCAACATTCGGGTGCTGTCCCACAACTTCGCGCACAGCCTCATATAGCGGTAAGCTAAGTGGGGACAAACACTCCCGCGCGTCATAGTGACCGGCTACTTGATGGGTTCGCAAATCAACGGCTTGGACGGCAAACATTAGGGAAATTGCCATATATTGCTGGAATAATTCAATTGAGCGACGAGCTAAATTAGCTGAAGCGAATCCTTGGCTATTGATATTCTGATTGAATTGTTCGGCGTGAGTGGGAAAGCGGTCAGCAATTGAGTTTCCGTAAAAACTCAATAGTGGCATAATGGAATTTCCAGCTATTTGCAGACCTTTTAATCCCATGTTGACCTTACGGCTGGTGTTGCCAACCAGAGAAGGTGACAAACCATTATTAAATTCAGGTGCAGCTAACAGCGCAATTTGCACATCTAAATGCTTAGCCAGCAGACCTAAAAGATAGCGCAATCGATCCATCCCAACGCCAATATATTGCCCTAAAAAATTGCCGCCGTGATAGCTAGCTTGATTCTCAGTATCGATTAAGGGGTTGTCAGTAACCGAGTTAATTTCAACTTCAATCTGTTGGGCAATTTCTGCGATTCCATCCACAATCGGCCCCATGTACTGAGGCAAACAACGCAGCGAATAACGGTCTTGTATCGGATGAGCGCCGCGAGACTCGTGGGAACCATCTAACTCATCTCGATTCAAGCAGGAACCTGCGAGGAGTTCGACCATTTTGGAAGCTGCCCACACTTGACCAAAATGAGGCTTGAGCTTGTGAATGAAGGGGTGGAACGATTGATTTGTCCCGCCTAATCCTTGGATTGTCAAGGCATGAGTACCCATTGCCAAGGCAAGTATTACTTGCGAATCCCGGACGCAGTTGGCAGCAATGCCGGTCATTACAGACGTACCATTAACCATTGCTAACCCTTCTTTGGGAAGCAGATCAATTCTTGGTAAACCTAATATTTCTAACGCTTGAATTGCTGACATTTCTCTGCCGTTAAAATCAACAGTGAAACTGTCATCTAGACCTATTAATGCACCTGTGATGTGCGCTAGGGGAACTAAATCGCCGGAAGCGCCGATGGAACCCAATTCACACACGTGAGGCGTGACTCCTGCGTTTAGAAATGCGATCGTCCGCTCAATTAACTCCAGCCGAATTCCTGAAGCGCCCTGGAGGTGGGAGTTAATTCGCAAGAGCATGGCGGCGCGGACGCAAGCTGTGGGCAGCCTTGGCCCGGCACCAGCTTTGAGAAACCAAATCAAATTGTTTTGTAAACTCGCGGCTTCTTCCGGTGCGATCGCTGTATTGGCCATCCCACCAAAGCCAGTTGTGACTCCGTAAATCGGCTTTCCCGACTCGACAGCATTCGCAATGTAGTCGCAGGATGCTTGTACTCGTTCCGCAACATCGCTTTCATCATTTAACCGAACTCTGGTTCCACAACGGGCAACCCTGGCAACTTCTTCTACACTCAGCCGTCGGTTCCCCACAGTTACGTTACTCAAATTAGGCTCCGGCCATTTGGGTAATTGTAGAGAAATCGGCTCTGTTAAGTTTCTTGACACTTCTTAGATCCTAAATTTATAGATAGATGCCACTCAAATGTGACTCTAGTCACAGCACACTCGAAACCGGGATGTTACTTTGAATTAAATGACAGAGAAATATGACTAGATACCATACTCTGCCATTAGTATTCAAATCTTGCCTTTCGTTTCGTAAAACAAGCCGCAGCCATTAGACATCACCGATGAGGAGTCTACAAGCCTTATTGCGTTAAGGCTGGAAGCTTAAATTCGGTTGGCGTCTATTGTGCTCAGGGCAAAATAAAACTGCGCCGACACTACATTATGCGGGCAGAGTTATAATTGATTGAGTTATTAAAGCTGTTAAGCTGTTACTGGGGCTATTGACCGATAACTTCAGGACAATACCACCGCTCAAGGCTAATCATAGATTTTTGTCACAAAACGTTACAATGATTTCCGAAATTTTTAGGATGACTATTGAACGCTACGGGATATCTGGAAAACAGTTATCCAAGTTTTCAGGCGTTAGCGAGAATCATATTTCTGAGTTTCGGCGGGACAAGACAGGCATCTCTACGGAGGTGCTGTGGAAATTAATCGAGGCAATGGACCAGATTAAGCCGGGAGCCCGCGTTTACTTCTGTAATCGGCTGACGGGTGGAGAGGGATTTGGCAACAGCAGCCAGATGTCAGTGCCAAAGCAACTAGAGTCTTTGTTAGATATGCAGATATTGGTTGATGGACTCTCTGACGACAGTTTGGCCTTGCTACTGATGGTAGTGGCGGCGCGGATTAAGAATAGTGTTTCCTCTCCTGCTAAGGGTTTTGAGCTAATTGGCTAATAATTTAACGGCCTGTTTGTATAGGCAAGAATTCCACAGCTCTTGCCTCATTAGACCTCTCCGAAATAAAAATTGCTAGTGCGATCGCCGATAGTATAAAATAGGATTTTACCGTTACCAAAAATATGAGTCAGCTTCAGGAATATATTGATAAGCCTCCATCTGAAACTCAAAGGTTGCTAGGTATGAACTACGAACAACTAGATAAATTTAATTAATTGTTCACGCTGAGGGTTTACACGCTCAAAAACAAGCAGAAATAGAGCAAAAAAACGAGACTTATTAAGGCGGCATGGGGCCGCCATCGTAAGTTAACAGATGCTACTGAAATTCTATTAACTTTATTTAACTTGCATCAACTTTCGATATTTAAAATGTTAGGAATACAATTTGATGTGAGTGAAACAACAGCTAGCGGGACTTAAACAAATTTTAAGCCCAAACCAAGCCTAAACGATCTTTATATGCAGCTTGGGCGTCCATGTTTTCTTGCAGCCCGCGCACAAATCTATAAGATATAGCTCTTCTCAAAGAAAGCTTCTAAGGCCTCACTAAATGTCTCTAATGGTTCCTTGGTTCATCGTCGTCTCAGTCCCCCAGTTAATTGATGCCAAACAATAAAACTGTATTATCCCAATTGGTCGCCTGTTCCTTGTTTGAATCAAATTGATAGTATAGCAGAAAATTTGTTGGCAAAGGCCGATGACAGTCGAGCGATCGGGTAAATTCTAGAGATTTAATCGACTTGGCTATTCAAAGGTTAGCGACTCCGATTCCCCAAGAGGCGATCGACAAAGCGGAAGCAGCTTATCCAGTTATGGAACCGCTCGATCGAGCGATTCAGTATTTTCAAGATCGTCCTGATTATCGGGAAAAATGCTATGAGGTTTTGAGTATCGCAGAGCCAAATAAAGTTATTAACGGTATAGATTTACTCGCTCAGGATTTAGGCGGCGAAATAACAGTCAGGACATTTAGCGAGACTATAAATGATCTTGACAATCCTTCGTTTCCAGGCTCTGCGCCGACTTTAGCCGAAATTTGCATAAAAATAAAATTTTGCCGGATAGATGTATACCCCCCATTTCTCTAGAGCGCGGAAATTCAAAGTGAATCAAAAAGCTAGTCTGTAAGCAGCGATCTAAAAACCCGGTTTTTTGAAAAAACCGGGTTTTTAATCAAGTTTTGAAGGTTTCTTAATAAGCTAAAACACATTTAATTTGCACAAACAAAACCAATAAAAATCTTGTGTGGTGTCCCGCCCGCCCTTTCATCCATCCGCCTCCATCGTCCCGCCTGTGCGAGGGATCGGTTCAAAAAAAGCGATCGCGTTCCTTAAACTTTTTGTGGCTTTGGCTAATTTACAATTCTGCTGTTGAGCTATGGAGCGATCGCCTGACTCGATTCAATCTTTGCTGACGAAGCTGTTCGGCCAGCATGGCGTTAATTTCTCCTAATTCTAAATTGACTTCTTGAACCTCCATCCGAGTTCGGCGGAGGTTAGATAGCAAACGTTTAGATGTTTCGGGAGCGGGGATGCGCGGTTGTTTATTCATGGCAAATTATATTCCATCTTAACTTCTTCAATACTACGCTCCAGTGCCGGAATCTTTGCTTGGGTTCGTGCTATAGCTCGTTCTAGTAATTGTAGCATATCAGGAGACGCAACAGGTTGAGATTGGGCAATTTGAAGCTGGATAGTAGATAGTTGAGAGTAAGAGGATTCAGCATCTTCGGCTGCACTTTTCATTTCATCCAGTGCGGTAATCGTTGCCTCTGTCTCTCCACATAGTTCAAAAATGGTTAATTCCAAGGCTAAAGCTTCATTGACAATATCTAAACCCTGCTGTTTTATTTGAGTGATAATTTCACTGGTTCCTGATGTAAATCAGCCCTATTTACACCCCCTATAAAAACTTATTGTAATTAAATTTTAGCCTAAAATAGTGTAAAAGTAAAACGCGATGGCTGTAACATCCCCGATTTATTTAAGAAGCAGTCGGGCTGGTGAGTGTTTTTTTGAGGTGGGTCTACTTAATAACTTATTTCATGTTATCATAAAATCACTTGAGAGCAGAAGGGAATGGCAATGCAAACCCAAGAAAAACCAGCAATCGAAAAGCAACCACAAACAGAGAAACGCTACTACACGCCAGAGGAATATCTCGCATTAGAAGAAAGTGCGATCGACAAAAGTGAATACCTTGATGGGGAGATAGTACCAATGTCAGGCGGAACAGCAAACCACAACAAAATCGCTGGGAACTTTTACAAAAAATTCCCCTTGACTGTGAATGGTCAAGATTACGAGACATTTATCAATGATGTGCGCCTGTGGATACCCCAAACTCGCCGCTACGTCTATCCCGATATCATCGTCATTCAAGGAGAACCAGTCTATCAAGGAAGTAACAAAACAATTGTCACAAATCCTCGGCTAATCGTCGAGGTTTTATCCAATTCAACCAAAGACTACGATCGAGGTGGTAAATTTCTCGCCTATCGCTCAATCCCGGAATTTCGAGAATACATTTTAATTGACCAATACAGCTATCACATTGAACAATTTGCTAAAAATTCTAATGGAAAATGGGTATTAACAGAATATGATTCAGAGGAATCTGTATTAATCCTAGAATCCGTAGAATTTCATATGTCGCTGAGAGAGATTTACGCACGAATTGATTTTGATGTTAAAGACGAAGAAGTCAACCAGCCAACAAGTGAAATTCAAGCATAAGATCGAGTCCGCGCCAACTTGTTCAAACACCTGGTTTGTGTGGGACTTTTTCTCGATCGTGAGGTTTGAGCAAGCTCGCCGGATCGGGCCCTGCGGGGATAATGCAGCCTGGATTCAGCGGGAATAAATTGCCGTAATAATCACGCTTCACAGCCTCTAAATCGCAAGTGCCAGCAACTCCCGGTAACTGATACAAGTCGCGCAGATAAGCTCCCAAATGCTCGTAATCCTGAATGCGGCGCACATTGCATTTGAACAAGCTGTAGTAAACTGCATCAAAACGGAATAGAGTAGTAAATAGCCGCACGTCTGCTAACGTCACCCGATCGCCACAAAGGTAACGACTCCTCAAGAGCGATCGATCGATCTCGTCTAAAACAGCAAACAATTCACTACCAGCCGAGTCATAAGCAGCTTGAGATTGCGCGAAACCGCAGCGATAAACGCCATTATTCACCGATTGGTAAATCTTCTCATTCCACTCGTCAATTTGTTCTCGCAAATCCAGAGGATAAAGATCCATTTCAGGATTGCTAGCAAACTCGTTAAACTCCGAGTTTAGCATTACAATAATTTCCGAACTTTCGTTATTGACGATCGCCTTTTTCGAGTCATCCCACAGCACCGGCACTGTACACCGCCCCTGATAGCCCGGTAAAGCCAACTGGTAAAGTTCGGGCATCGTGTTGCAGCCAAAAGTCTCCGACTCCAGCACCCACATTCCCCCTTCAGAGGGATAGACAATAGACACGGATATCGCATCTTCCAGCCCTTTGAGCGCTCTCGTCACCAGAGTGCGGTGCGCCCAAGGGCATCCCGTACCCACAAAGAGGCGATATCGTGCTGTGGCGGGTTGGTAAGGGTTGTCTGCTTCTGTGCTGACAAAATTGCGGAAACTGCTGCTGGGGCGAATGTATGCTCCCGTGCGATCGGGCGGCGCTAGTTTTGACATCATTAATTGCCACATTGATGTCCAGACAAATTTGCCTAGCTTGACTGTTACGGATGAAGGAAGCGATTTGTTTTTCACAGTGCGATTAAAAGAGGTTTGCTAAACATAATTTGCTTATTTTAACTTACATTGCAAGGTTTATTCCCTCGTTCCCAGGAAGAGCATGGGAACGCAGATGCTTTGGCTCTGCCTCGATCTGGGTTTTGAGTTATAATAATCTACTAAGTCCTTGGCGCTTAACTTAAATTTATGGATTTCACAGGCACTTTAAATCAGATCGTCGCCCTCAGCGTTCAAGATCGGATTGGTCTTGTACAAGCAATCTTAGACAGTATAGCGGCAGAACAGGTTCACCCAGACCTCACAGACTTTCAAAAGCAGGAACTCGATCGCCGAATTGATGATTCTGAAGCAAATCCTGATAATGTGCTGACTTGGGAAGAAGTTAAAGCTTCAGTCAAAGCACGAAAATAAACTATGAATTATGCGTTAGTATTCCGCCCAGAACTTCGTGAAGAAGTTGATGAAGCATACACTTGGTATGAAAGTCAGCAACTAGGACTTGGTGACGAGTTTTTAGACTGTATTGACGAAATGCTCGATCGAATTTGCCAGATGCCGGAGTCCTATCCAGTTGTCTATCGTGATGTTCGGCGATCGGTGGTGCGTCGCTTTCCCTATGCTGTGTATTATCGCATTGTATCAAGCCGAGTGATAGTGACCGCCATTTTTCTGGCGTTGCAGAGACTCAACAGCATGGCAAACGCGAACCTAACAAGTTCCCTCGTTACCATGCTCTGCCTCGCTGTTTTCCCTCACCTGAGAACGAGTTTTCTAGGATCTGCCAGAGGCTATTTCAGCATAAGCTCGATCGATCAATCGGCGAGCAACCGTCTGAATTCCCGTATGTTCGTAATAATTGGTAGTCATGTCTAAAAACGCGGCCACATAATCCAATTTGTCATCGGTAACATCAACGTATTGCTTAAGATGGCCTAAAACTATGGCGGGAGTTAAGCCGCGAGACTGTACTAAATTGTTCATCCAACCTTGGGCTGAAGCGAAAGTTGTTGTCACAAATCCGAACTTTTGTGAATTATTTGCACCGGGAATTAGGTTGCTGATATTTTGGAATGTTGAGTTTTGCTGCAAGGTTGAAGGATTCAATCCGCCTAGGGTATTTTGTGCTACTCGAATGAAGTCCGGGCCAAGGGGAATTAAACCGTCAGCACAAACTAAAGCAGCCATCCGCATCAGAGATTCGCCTTTGTAATGAGATAAATAATTACCAAAGCTTCCCACATTGTCAAGGGAAATATTGTTAAGTTTGCAGTAGGCAATTAGCTCGATCGCCACTTTGACGCACAGGTCGATGGTTTGAGTTGTGTCAGCTTTGGGAGTGAGGCGGTTGAGAAAGGAAAGAAAGCCGATATTTTCGCCGATTTTATTCGCCATAGCCGTTGCACCTAACGCACTGTCGGCGCTGTCTGCTAACTGGTAAAGCCTGAGTACGCCTTGATATGGCTCGTTGGGGTTAGCGTAAAGCTCGATCGCGCGATCGCGAATTTTTCCAACTAATTTGCGCTTTGTTTCCCCTGTCACCGCTTGAATAGTATTATCAAAACCCGTTAGATTGTTCCACTCCCCCGGAACCACAAAATCGAGAGATTTTAACATCATCACAGTGACGCCACCAGACGGCAAATTATCAACCAATTCCACAATAGATTTGCTCATCACAAACTCCTGAATAGCCAGATTTAAAGTGTTCTTCCAAATACTCCAGCATCGGAAAATCCCATTCCCGATTGCGGGTAAATTCCCCAGCACTAAATAGGTAAGCACAAATAAATATTATACCACCAGAGCCACTTTTGCCCTACTCCGATCTTTTCTCTCTTTTCTAACTCTGCGTTCTCTGCGCCCTCTGCGGTTCATTAAAAAAAGTCTTTATATTGACCAACTCAAAATCGCCCAAACGTGTTAAAATAGAGGGCGCAAAATAGAAAAACCTAAAAAATGACTGTTGCAGTTAACAAAACTCCCGGATTAGCCTCGCGTTTAGTAAATGGCGTACTCTCCATCAAGCCTTTGGCTAATCTAGCCAAGCACCAAGCGCGGGAAATGATGATAAAAAGAGCAGAAAATATCGGAGTGCATTGGCGACAAGAAGCCCAAGCACTTTTAGCTCGAAATTGGGATGCAGAATTGCTCAGCGTCCAAAATCCCGGTCTTGTTTACCCGAAATATTATCTAACTTCATTTCACGCTTACGAAAAAGGTAATATGAGTTGGGAAGCTGCAACAGAAGTTGAAGTTGCCGCCCGTACAGTTCACGCGGGAATTTGGCCGGAAGCGGGTGCAGAAGGCGATGCTAAACTCCGCGCCAGCTATCACGAAATTATCAAATCTCAAATTGCTTCTTCACCGCAGAATATTGTTGATTTGGGATGCAGTGTGGGAATGAGTACCTTTGCTCTTGGGGATGTTTACCCGGAAGCGAAGATGACTGGGGTGGAGTTGTCGCCTTATTTCTTAGCAGTTGCTAAATACCGTTCCCAACAGCGAAAATCCCAATCTTTAAATCAAAAATATCCGACTTTGGTTCACGCTGCTGCTGAATCTACTGGTTTGCCTGCGGCTGCTTTTGATTTAGTTTCTATGTGTTTAGTTTGTCACGAATTGCCGCAGAAAGCTACTAGAGAAATATTCCGGGAAGCGAGGCGTTTGCTACGTGTTGGCGGACATTTGACAATTATGGATATGAATCCTCAGTCGGAAGTTTATGCCAAAATGCCTCCTTATATTTTGACTTTGCTCAAGAGTACGGAGCCTTATTTGGATCAGTATTTTGGGTTGGATATTGAGCAAGCTTTGGTAGATTCCGGTTTTGCACAGCCGACAATTACTTGCAATACAGTCCGACACCGGACTATTGTTGCTGAGGCGATAAACAGTCAGGTTTGATGTTTGAAAAATGTTTGCGGTCGAATACACTTTTAAGTGTATTCGACCGCAACTTAGGAAGAATGATGAGCCTATCAGAATCGGTGAAACAAGTTATTTCCGATCAGTGGTCATTTCTGGTTGAGGCGACGTTTGAACCAACAGCGCCCGGTTCAAGTTATGCAACCTATTTTGTTGACACATCATACAATCAGTTTGTTTTGAAACTTTACGCAGCAACAACTGAGACCGCTCAGATTCACTACGAACATTCATTGCTCGCGTTCCTGCAATCCACCGATCTCCCTTTCGCTATTCCAGTGCCAATCTGTGCATCTTCTGGTGAGACTTTCATTGCGATTGAGGCTGATGGGCGATCGCTCAATGCCGCTTTATTTCCTCGAATAGTCGGACAAGCTATGGATCGGCGAAACCTCGCTCAAATTCAAGCTGCTGGCTTTGCCTTAGCGAAGTTGCACGATCGGCTTGCCAACTTTGATCCGCAGGGTAAATTCGCGAGATTGCCGTTTTGGGGAGCGCTAGATCGGATTCATCCACAAGTGAGCGTTCCCTTAAATGTTCCACAAATCTTGAGTCTGGGATTGGAAGAACAGAGGCGCTTTGGTCTACTGTTGAATGAGGCGATCGAAGCCGCACCTAATTTATACGCAACACTTCCAATTCAAACCATTCATGCGGATTACATTACACCGAATATTCTTATTGAAAACGATCGAGTCGTTGGAATTTTAGATTTTGAGTTCGCCACGCGCGATTTACGGGTATTTGATTATTTAAGTAGCCTCGATCAGTTTGCGTCCTTTCCTTGGAAGGAAGTTCGATTCGAGGAAATTGTGCAAGCATTCAGTACCGGTTATCGAACCTGCTCTTCTCTGACTGTGGCAGAAATGGAAGCTGCAATTTCGGTGTGGAAGTTGCAACGCGCCAGTTCGCTCGTCTATTGGACAGGGTGGTTAATTGAAGGGAAGGGAAGTCGTCAGAAAATAGTAGATGCAGTTGTGGAGACGCTTAGATTTGAAATGTGGCTCGAATCAAATCAAAGGAGATTGCTGGATGCGCTGGGTGTCGCCTAATTTTCATTCAGTATTAGTTAGTATCAGATATAATGGAAACAAAGCCTAGAAGGTTATAGGTATGACTCCGGTATCCGACAAACAAGCGACTATTATCCGTACAGAGCGAGGACTGACGATTTCAGGCACTCGACTGACTCTATACGATGTCATAGATTTTTTGAAAGCTGAGTATTCACCAAAGTTGATTCGGAATAAATTTAACCTGACAGACGATCAAATTAACGCTGCTCTGTCTTACATTGAAGCAAATCGCGCTCAAATCGAAACTGAATATCAACAGGTATTACAAACAAGAGCAGAAATTCGCTCCTATTGGGAAAATCGCAACCGCGAACGGTTCGCTCGCATTGCAATGATGCCACACAAGCCCAGACAAGAAGCTCTCTGGGCAAAACTTGAGGAGCAAAAAGCGAGACGTGCCGCACAGCAATGATGACTTTTCTAGTTGACTTTAATCTTGACGGCTATGCTCTTCTTTTGCTGGGAATCTTGACAAAACTCGGTTGGCTTGAACTCGTATCGATCCGATTTGTCACTTTTAGGGAAGCTGGACTATCGATGGACGCTAGCGATCGTTTGGTTTGGCGTTATGCTCAAGAAAATCAAATGATGATACTCACAGCCAACCGAAACATGAAGGGTGATGATTCACTTGAACAGGTGATGCTGCGCCGGAAAATACAGCAGATTCGTTTCCGGTATTGACAATTACAGATATCGATCGCCTTGACGAATTTGACTACCGAGAGCGATGTGTTGAGCGTCTTGTTGAGATTGTTCTAGACGTTTACAATTATATGGGAGTTGGTCGGTTATTCATTCCGTGATATCGACATCAATTTACCTAATTCGATCGCAACTGCGGTACAATTAAGCGTTAGACAGCAGTCTGAGCTAGAACATTTTAATAAAACCCTAAAAGTAGGACATCTTCATGAACCCGACAGCCCCCTCTCAAAACATCATCGATTGTTTGCAGGTTATCTTGGATGCCACTGCATCGAAGAATTACGAGCTTTTTACTACAGTCGGTGATGCAGGCTACAAAGCGAGCATTACACAAAAAATGTTTGACGATGTTAGCGAGCAGCTTGCTTCCCGCCTGCAAAAGGGATACTCAATTAATTATTTTGGTGAGATAAAACAAGGTAATTTTCCGATTTATTTGTGGAAGCTGAGTTTTGAAGATGGTGGAGATGAATTTGTGGCACACATGACTATGAATGAAGACAAAGTTGCTGGGATTTTCATCGAATAACATATCTTGCTTGACACGGTGTTTCACTGAATCTAACGCCGATCGCCCACAACCGTTAATCGAAACCGATCGGGAGGCACAAAGGTGATTCCCCGGCGCGCCGGACGAATTGGCCGATCGAGATTCGATACAAACTCACGGGAAGACAGCACCGTTGCTAAAACCAGCTTCATTTCAAACATCGATAACGCCATCCCGATGCAGCTTCGACTCCCGCCTCCAAACGGTAAAAATTCAGAGGCGGAAAACTTGCGATCTAAAAAGCGATCGGGATTGAACCCGGCCGGATTTTCGTAGGTTTCAGGGCGACGGTGGGCCAAATAGACACAGGGGATTAAAATCGTTCCCGGTTGATATGTATAGCCTTCGAGTTCGATCGTCCGTTTCACCTTGCGCGGCTGCGAAATTAAGGCAATTGGATAAACCCGCAGCGCTTCCTTGCAAACTGCTGTTAAGTAGGGCGACTGCGAAAGCGCGATCGGATCGGGATTCTCGCCCAATTCATCCAATTCCTGCCGCAACCTAGCAAGGCATTCGGGAAACTGATGCAGCCAGTAAAACGCCCAAGTCAACGCCGATCCAGTCGTTTCATGTCCCAATAACAACAGCGTCATCAACTGATCGCGCAATTCTCGATCGCCGATGGATTCGCCGGTGTCGTCGCGGGCCATCATCAACACCGACAGAATATCCGTGCGAGACGAATCGAGAGAATGCGATCGCCTCTCGGCAATTTCCGCATAAATCAGCGAGTCAATCTGCGCCATCTGCTGCAAAAACTGCCCCCACGGACTCCAAGGCCCCAAATTTTGCTGCAACGGTTCAAAGAAAAATTGTATCGAGTACAGTTCAGAGGTAATCGCCTCTAAAAGCTTGCTGAGCAATTGTTTCAGGCGTTCGTAGCGCTCTCCCGGCACTAATCCAAACACGACTTGCAAGATTACTTGCAGCGAAATTTCTGACATTTCTTGGCGGACTGCGATCGCATCTGGGGCTTTCCAGTCGATCGTCTGCTTTTTCGTCAAATCAACAATCAAATGCCCTTGACTGTGCAACTGTTCCCGATGCAGGGCGGGCATTAATAGCTGTCGCTGTCGCAGATGTCGCGCCCCTTCATTCATAATTAGGGATTCATTTCCCACCAGCGGGCGAAATACGTTGGTCACTTTGCCAAACTCAAAGGCATCGGCTAACGTCGTAAACACCGCCTGAATGGCTTCTGGACTGCCCAGAAACACGACGGGGGGCGAAGAGGGCCCCAACACGCGGGCGGTAAATGTATCGCCGTATTTGGCAGAGTAGCGATCGAAAAATGCGATCGGGTCAGCTACCAGCGAAAGCGTTTGAAACAGAGCAGGAGAACGAGATCCGGGAGGCAGCGTCATTGCAAAACTGGCGATACACAATATTCCTAGTGTATATCGATCGACCTTACACCCTGAAATTTATCTGCGATCGATTGCTTCGGCAAGTAGCAAAAATAGTAATGCTATCGGGATCGATCGCAGATTGTACGGCTAGCTTCCCAACCTAACATGACTGTTTTACGCTCTACTCCCCAGCCATAGCCACCGAGTTCTCCAGATTCTCGAATGACTCGGTGACATGGAATTAAATAGCCGATCGGATTTTTACCGATCGCATTTCCTACAGCTCTAGCAGCAGTTGGGCGAGCTACCATTTGAGCTATAGTTTGATAGGTCGCGATCGCACCAAATGGCAATTGCAAAAGTGCTCGCCAAACTTGAATCTGAAAGTTAGTGCCTTTTACCAAGAGCGTTAGTGGTTTTTGCTCGCTGAGAGTTTCTGAATTGAAAATCAGGTCACGCAATGATTGAGTGGCTTGCTCATCACGAATGATTTCAGCATTTTTCCAGGTCAATCGCAGTCTTTGTGCGGCGGTTTGTTCGTCTGTTGTATCCAAGAAATAAAGATTACAAATACCACGGGCAGTTGTCGCGATTAGAGATGTGCCAAACGGGGTATCATGAATGCCATAGCGAATTTGTAAACCAGCTCCGCTTGTTTTGAACTCCCCTGGTGACATTGCTTCTAAGTTCACAAATAAATCGTGTAATCGTCCTGGACTCGATAGCCTCACGTCCAATGTTAGGTCGAGAAGGCTTTTAGTCTGAGTGATTTTTGACTTGGCATATTCAACTGTCAGATATTGCAAAAACCGCTTGGGGCTAATGCCGGCCCATTGAGTAAATAGCCGTTGAAAATGATATTCACTCAGTCCTATGTGTTGGGCCACAGTTGCCAGATTGGGCTGGTTTAGGTGGTGTTGTCGCATAAAGGCGATCGCCCGAGCAATCCGGTGATAATCTTCGCTAGCATAGACACTCGCATTCTGCATCGAAATCATCTAGTCTAAGTCAAGGGAATGTTGATGTTTCCTTACTTTAGTCATAGAGTAGGCTCAAAGCCACCCGTTTCTTGCGGTGAATGCAGTCAGTCGATTTGAGATTTGAGATTTGAGATTTTAGATTGAAGAAAGCGACTTCACTGCTAAACCCGGGGGCTTGCGATGAGGATTCAAAGCTTTTTTCTCACTCCACGGATTCCTCGGGCGATTTGTAACCAAATTTCTTGATTGTCAATCCATTAACCGAACTTTCGCTCTCACCCTCCGCGCAACTGCGTCACCAAGTGAACTAATTCGGGTAAAATTAGCTTTTCCACAGCTAGTTTCACACCATTGCTAGAGCCCGGAAGAGAAAAGACTAACTTGCCTTGATACACCCCTGCAACTGCGCGAGAGGCGATCGCCCTCGAACCAATTTCTTGATAGCTCAAAAAGCGAAATATCTCCCCAAATCCCGGTAAAATCCTGTCAAGCAAACTCTCCATCACATCATAAGTCGTATCTCGGGGAGCGATGCCCGTGCCGCCGTTAAAAATGATTGCATCCACATCTTCACGCTGGGAAAAAGCCTGCATTTGCAATACAATTTTGGCCGCATCATCTTTAACAACAGTGTAAGCTACCACAGAGTGACCCGCATCTTTTAGCAGCTTCTTAGTTAACAAGCCACTATTGTCTGTTTCTGCCGAGCGCGTGTCGCTAACAGTAATGATAGCGCAATTGACGGTTATTTTAGATAAGTCGGGGTGAGGAATTTGCGTCGTCATAGTTTCTTCTTCTAAGTAATCGGCAATCGGCAAAGGGCGATCGGCTAACTACCAATTACCAATTACCAATTACCAACTACCCATTATGCCTTGCTAAATCCTAAGCCGTTTGATTCCGAGTAGCGTTCCATAAAACGCATAAATCGATCCCATTCTTCGGGACTTCTCATTAGATAAAGAGCTTCCAAACCCGCAGGCTGACCGTTGATAAACTTAGCCTTAACCTCGCGAGTGAGGAGTTCGCCTTCTTCGTCGATCATGTACATTCCAGTAATGTCTTCGGTACTGGTGCTGCTGAGAGCTTTGGGATTTTCAAAGATAAACGTGGCAGTGCCTTGAGCTCCCGTTTTAGAACGGGTTAGGCGCACTTCGGGCACAGCATCTTCGTCTATACCCCGAGAGAATTGAATTTTAGCCATAATTTGACAGTCGAACCTTAAGGATTGCTTAATTTCTTAATGTTTAATCATAAAACGATTCGGGTACTCGCAAATCAAGACTTGGGAGAGTGGAAGTGGGTGAGAGTGGGTGAGAGTGGGTGAGAGTGAGGCAATCGGAGACAAGGGCGAGGGGATATGGGTTGGTTCTTTGTACCCCAAGTTCTCCTCTCCGTTGTCTCCCAATTCCCTTAGACGATGTAAGGAGAGTTAATAGGATCGGCCCGCTTTGTGGCTACCAGAGTTTGGTAGATGAGGGCGGATATCTCGCCACGGGTGATGTCGTGGGCGGGGGAAAGCTTTTCGCGCGCGGGATAGTTGACCACGATTTTGCGCTCTGTGGCGGTTGCTATCTCGTCGGTGGCAAAACTGGGAATCTGAGCTCGATCGACATAAACGCTCAAAGAATTGGGGTTGCCGCCGCCCAACTGCAAGCCGTTTACCAAAGATACGATCGCCTGAACTCTAGTCAAATTCTGCTCCGGGCGAAACGTGCTGTCGGGGTATCCCACCAAAAAGCCAGATCGATTAGCTTGGTCGATCGCTCCCTTGGCCCAAAAATCCCCCGCCACATCCTTAAAAACCGTCGCCTCACGGCGCGGCACCAATTCAAACGCCTTCGCCAACATAGCTGCATACTGAGCTCTAGTTACATTGTCGTAAGGTTGAAAAGTGCCGTTGGGAAACCCGCTAACAATATTCATCTTTGCCAAGCGATCGATAAAATCCTGAGCCCAATGTGTGCTGATGTCGCTGAACTTTAGCCCGCCAGGAGTCGGATTTGGCGTCACATTGCCCAAATCAAATAAACCTTTCACCCGCGAAGAATTGAGCTGATTTCCCACCGCAGAAATCTTAACCCCAGTCGCGTTTTGCAAGTCTAACTCACCGTTATTCATAAAAATATTGCCGCCCAAATCTTGAGCCGTACCAATATCTGGCAGCGACTTCCCCACCGCAGTCAAACCATCTTCAGTATTTTTTTCGATGCGATTCTTGCGTAAAATCGGCTGAGATTCCCCCGCTAAAACTATACCGGAGCGATTTTCCAAAATTTGGTTATCAGCAATCAAAGGAGCCGACTGAGCTTGCAGAGAAATGCCGAAACCCGTCTTTTGAAAAATATTGCGCCGTATTGCTCCTTTAGCAGTTCCCGCCGTAATTATGCCAGCCGCTGAGTTTTCTACAAATATGTTGTCGAGAATCGCAAGATTAGCGGTTCCCGTGGCAAAAATGCCTTCGCGCTTGCATTGAGTGAAAGTGCAGTTAGCCACAGTCGGAGAAGTGGACTCAATCCAGACTCCCGTGCCGCGACTATCGAGATTAGTAACAGTTACTCCGCGCAATTGGGAATTAGTTGCTAGCAGTATGGTGATATTTTGACCCGCAGCGCTGGGACTGACAAATTTGCCGCTTCCTTGAATTAGAGTGCCTCTACCTTTGTTAGTTTCATTGCCAATAACTTTTACTACTGAGGGAATTTCCAAGGGGAATTGTTCGCCACTAGCTGCGCTGTAAGTTCCCGGTGCTAGTTGAATCGTAGTTCCTGATGCAGCGCGGGCGATCGCACGGGCTATAGTTTTGAATGGGGCTGATTGGCTGCCGACTGCGGAATCGCTGCCTGTTTGCGGGTTGACGTAAAGTGTTGTCATGTTTTTGCCCAAGAGATAATTGGCGATCGAGCTTTTGTGGAATTTTCATTGTCTGTGAACTTGACCCCGGATACATATTCAGCTTTGATTGCGGAGATTATTTAATTGCACGATATCTGCAACATTACCAATTAGGAGTTGCAACCACAGGGGGATTTCCCCTACAAAAGACTGTATTTCTCGTTCCCAGCAACAGCATAACCAGACTTATTTAAGAAGTCCCGGATATAGGGAGGCTATTTTTTCCAGATGTTGCCAAAACCACTAAAATTTCGATCGCGAATTAGGAAAATCGAACGTTTTGCTGTCATGTACGATCGAGCGAGATTCCCTGCCCAAAAACCTTAACCGCTTCAGCTAAATCAGTTTCACCCATTAAAATGCAGCGTCTTAGCAAATCGATATCTAGCGTTTCCAATCCTGACAGTTGACTCTGAATTACTTGCTCGTAGCCATCTTCCCCAAGATGATACAGCCGCAGCGTGCCATCTTCCCAAAACCAGATTTCAGGCACGCCCAAAGCGCGATATTTTGGCAACTTGCTCAGTCCACCGCTAGTATAAATCACCTCGATCGACAAATCGGGAATCAACTTAGGTTCTCCCAAGCAAAACGATTTGTCTGCTTGAGTTGAAGCTTCTGGCGTCTTCTCCTGCGTCATTGAACCAGAAGGGTAAAACTTAATACCTTGTTGCAGCAGAAAAGTGGTCACCAAATAACCGATGATTTCAGAAAAATTTTCGTGTTGGAATCCCGGCATCAGAATCTCGATCGCCCCTGCAAAAAAAGACAACTTTATGCCAGGGGAATCTTCCGAAACCTTCTGGATTAACTTGAATTGCTCCCAAGTGCCGTTGAGCACCACTCGCCCATCGAGAGTTTCCCGATCGAGAACTTGTGTCATTGACCCGCACCATTATCTCCTATCGGCATTATAGCGCATTGTGCGATCGCTCCTACAGAAGATCCGTGCAGCAAATGTAGCTTCAGAATCCGAACAGTGCTTTCTAGTTCCCAGGCTCTTCCTGAGAACGCAGATGCTTGGGCTCTGCCTCGCCTTAATTCCCGGTCAATTTCACAATACAAGAGGCATCCAAAACCACTACAATTTCATTCTGAAAAACAGCACAACTGGTCATTGCTGAAGCTAAGGCGGGAATTTTCCCTTGTTTTAGAGAAAGCAGCGCCTGCGGTGTAGAATTAAATTGATTTAGCCAGCCATCATCCTTTACATACTGAAGAGTCAACGCCTTGCGATCGATCATCCAAAAATCAACTCCATATTGATTAATAAAATTTTGTAATACAGCTCGATCGGGAGTGTATTGAGCGCGAATTAAATCGTTAAGTCGCTGCCGATATCTGCTGTAGTAGCCTTTCTGGTACGGCACTGCATATTCCTTTGCCACCAGAACCGAACGCTGACTAAATGTTGGCAGATGGTCAGTCTCTGCCGCGATTGAAGCAATCAAGATATCTTTAGGTTGTTGCTCAAAAAACTTGTACAAACTCGGCATTTTACCTTCTACATACCCAACTGTGGGAAATTTTTCGACCAAGCAGGGATAAAGGACAACGGCGATAGCGATTGTCGCTGTCGTAATTAGTGCAACTAGACTTTTAAAATGAAATGTTGTTGCGGTTTTTGATGCCCAATGACCGACTCCATCGATAATTAAAGTGAGAGTGATCGCACTTATCAACACAACAATAAATCGCAAGCTGTAGGCAGTATAGCGGCCTGGTTGATACAGCTTAAAAATGGTAGCGTGAGCCGCAAGAAACATCGCCGAGGATGCTAAAAATAGCTGAAGCAAAAGCCAGATTTTGCTTTGAATCTGATTTGCTAAGGGAAAAGCCGATCGCAAAAACAGCAGCAACGGAAATAGCAATCCGACACAGTGAGTTACAGGCGTAAACAGCGACTTGGGAAACATCCCGCTACCCCGCCCTGTCAACCAATAATCTTTGGGGTTTGGACGAAAAAAAGCATTTCTGCCGTTTGGTGCAAATTCAGCCATTTGCTTCGCTTCTGCTGCGGTATAAGTTGGGCCAAATTCAGAGTTATCTAAGGCGTAGGGCAGCATTACTAAAAAGATTACTCCCAAACCTGTAGTGCAAAATAGGTAATTAGTTCGATCGCCCGACAAGCGCAAACCGCCGTTTTTCCAGCATAGCAGCCGCAAAACTAAAATGCCGGCAGCAACCAAGGCGTAAGGAGGATAGAATAGTCCGATAAGTGCGATCGCTCCCAAACAAGGCAGCAAGGAACTGCGGGACAAATAATATAAAAAAGCCAGAAATATCGGATATATAAAAGCTCTTGCCGTTGCGGAAGCCAAATCGTCGGTCATCCACATATGCTGATTTAGCAGCAAAGATGCAATAAATCCAGTCATCGGCACTGGCAGCATTTCTAGGCAAAGGCCAAAACAGTAATAAGTGGAGATTAAGCCGAGAAATAGCGGCAGTATTTTGTGAAAAAATAGCGGGTGAATGCCAATTGTTGCGGCTAATTTGTAGAGCGTGCTGTATCCTGCGGGGGCGACTGATTGAAAGTAATTAGCAATGAAATCGTTGGGGAATAATTCAGGATCGACAAACCGCATCATCCAGAAAACGTGCTGCCTCGCATCGTCTTGCACCATATACTCGGCGCTAAAGGCTTGTTTGATTCCTAAAATAGCATAAAGTGCGGCCAATGTCAAGCTCAGAGTCAACCAAAATATTGTGTGCGATCGGGATTTGCGATCGACTGTAGCAGTGAGAAATTTGTGCAACCGAGCTATTAATACCATTTGAGATTTGAGATTTTAGATTAAAGAATTGAGCAGGACTGATTCTCAAAACTGAGATTATATCATGCCCGCTCAATTACCTCTAATAAAAAGTGTTTGTAGTCAGGACTAAAGTCATCACTACAAACCGCTTTACTTTCAACTTCGCCTTATTTTAGATTATTTTCCAGCCCGCACGCCCGCAATTTTAAGCCGAATCCGATAAAGACTTTTACTTGCAGTAATGTAAAGCGTTTTGCGATCGCTTTCTCCCCAAGCCACATTAGTCGCCGTCTCAGGTACAGAAATCTTCCCCAAAAGCTTACCATCCGGCGAGAAAATCCACACTCCCCCCGGCCCGGTGCTGTAAACATTCCCCTCTACATCAACTTTTAAACCGTCGGGAACTCCGCCTTGACTAGCGTCTTTTAACTCCGCAAAAAGCTGCTGGTTGGTAACAGTTCCGTCTGGTTTTACATCAAAAACGGCAATGTATCCCGCTTCCGAATTGTTGACATAAAGTTTTTGCTCGTCTGGTGAAAAAGCGATGCCATTGGGCAGCACCAAATCCTTAACCAGCAGAGTTAATTTTCCGTCGGGTGCCAGCCTGTAAACACCGTAAAAGCCCAATTCTTCCTGCTCTTTACTAACACCGTAGGACGGATCTGTGAAATAAATGCTGCCGTCGGATTTAACAACCAAATCGTTCGGACTGTTGAGCCTTTTTCCGTCATATCTATCCGCCAAGGTGATAACTTTGCCGTCTTTTTCTGTGCGGGATACGCGGCGATTTTCGTGTTCGCCAGTAAGTAGGCGGTTTTCTTTGTCTAAAGTATTCCCGTTGGCTTTTCCCGAAGGGCTGCGAAATACCTCAACTTGCTGATTTGAGCCGAATTTATAGATAATATTGGCGGGAATATCGCTAAACAGCAAAAAGCCGTCTGGATGCCAAATCGGGCCTTCTATAAATTGGAAATCGCTAGCTAGTTTTTCTAATTTAGCGCTGTCATCGAGAATACGTTGCATGGTATTTTTTTTGTCCGGGTTTTCCGTTTGGGCGGTCAATTTTGTTAAGTTACCCCTAACTTTTTGGCTAGGGTTGCTGACTGCTAAAGTTAATACTATCAACAACAAACTAATTGTAGCAATTTTGATTGTCATATTTGCTCCTCAATGAATTACTTCTTTCTCACCATAAGATCACCTATCTCCCTCTTTACTTCTTCCTTCCTTCTTTCTTTTCTACAAAAGCGCTATCGCGCCCCTTCGCTAACAAATCTCAAGCGGTTCGTAAACTCACTATTTTGGTCAGAAAAAAAGATAATTGAGAGCACTCTTCAATTCGATAGTACCGTATGTAACAAAAAAATAAGCTCGAAAATGCGAGCTTAATTATATTTAACTTAAAACGTTTTACCGGTCAACAGTTAAGCGGGAAATGAAACAAATAGCGCCGCAATACCAAGAACGATCGCACCTATACCCATCACAAAAGACCAGAAGCGGTGATAACTGTTAACCACCGTACCGCTATCGCTTTCAAGCTGAATCAAATCCATCCAAGGTGCAACACCCCGACGGAACCAACCCAAAGCACTAACATCCATTCCAATCAAACTTTCAACCCGTTTCATGCCAAACAAAAAATTACCAATTGGTCCAAAACGAGAAGCATAGCGCAGATAAATCATTCCCGTTCTGTCTTGCAATTTCAAATCAGAACCGAAAGTATAACCTGCATCGCCACGACCAATTAATTCGCCTTGTAGTTGCGCCGGTTGACCCCGCAAGGGACTTGCGTAAGGGTCAGACATTAAGGTTAAAACATCCAAGTGTTCTGCTTCTTCGTAATTCGGGAACATCACCAAAGTCTTGAGCAAAATTCCCGCGCCCAAAGCGATTAAAGGACAAGCAACCATCATCATCGGGTTTACAGCATATAAAGAAATGCCGATCGCAAAACCCACCGCTAAGCCAAGAGTCTCTGCACTGTACAGCAGTAAATCGAACACAAAATTGCCGTACAATCTCCGCTTGCTCAAATCGTTGCCTTCGCCGATAATTCGGCCCATGTCAAACTCAACATCCAAGCCTAATTGTTCGGCATAAGTGCTCAAAGCGCGAACTCGCTTACCAGTCAGCGGGTGAGTCGAATTCAACTCCATCCACCAACCCCACGGATTAAACATATCCCACAGAAACACTCGCCCAATTTTTTCCGGTTCCGAAGAAATCCTGTAAGCAGTGCCAGTAGATGTGGCAGCTTTGGCATCGTAAATGCCTAAAGCGCGAGTTCCTTCTAATAAGCGGCTGGGTTCGGTGGCTCTTTGTCCTTCTTCCAAAATACCGTAAGCAATTTTTACCAAAGCGCGAGACAAAGCGTTGGGATTTCCGGTTGTTTCGGCGGCAAAATGATCGGCAAAATATTCTCGCGTCCGCGACAAATACAGCAATAAATAAGTGCCGGCGATGTAAAACAAATAAGCAACAGCAGCTACACTACCCGCCGCATCTTTAGCTTTGTTGCCACCACTTCGACCCATCCTTTGAGCTGTAGTGTAAATTAAATAAGTAATCTGCACCAAAGTCGAAGCTAAAGTCATTACTGCAAAGTCCCAGTGGACGATGTGACCGAGTTCGTGGGCGTAAACAGTGGCAATTTCCTCGTCGTCTAAATAGGTGAAAAGACCTTGACTGACGACTAAGCGAGCGCTGTTGGGAAATGAACCGTAAGTAAAAGCAGTAGGGTTTTGGTCGTCGATAATTCCTAAACGCGGCTGCTGGAGTTTTTTCTGCTTGCAAACCTTCTGAATAACTTTCGCTGTTTCGGGACTTAGGCTTTCAATTTCTGTTAGGGAAACCCAGCGAGTATTGTATAGCCAATTTTGGCTTAAGTCCATCAAGTAAGGGGATAGGAAAAAAGCAGCGATGTTAAAAATCAGAGTTATGGGAAGTGCGATCGCCAATCCGGCGACTGGATCGGGGCTGTTGAGAATCAAAACAGAGGCTAAAGATAGCGCTAACACCATACCAAACAGCATGGTGATGGTGACGCCGGAAGCTAAAACGAGATTCCCGCCAGTTTTCTGTATCAGTTTAACGCCGGCTTTGGCGGCTCGCCCTGCCTTGCGTAAAGGGGCATGAGATGACATAATAATCTCCAAAGGTTATTGACAAATGGAAATGACCGTGGGATTTTATCTATACTTCACTGTTTTAGCCTGTTAATGCGGATTGCTGTAAGGAGTCTCAACAAAAATATAGAATTTCCTCTAGAATTGTTAAGACTGAAAACCGCCCCGAAATTTATTTGTGCGGATTCAATTCCACACTCAAAATTCAAAACCCAACAATCAAAACTATTTAAAAGTTACTGCCATGTCTATTATTGAAATTGCCCAAAAAACGCGCGTATCTGCTAGAAAATTGGCAGTTTTGTCCGCTGAGTCCAAAAATCAAGCTATTGAAGCTATTGCGAAAGCTTTAGAAGCTGCTGCGCCGGATATTGTGGCGGCGAATGCTGCTGACTGCAAGGCGGCTGAGGCGGATGGAATTGCGAAACCGCTGTACGATCGCCTAAAGTTGGATGAGAGCAAGTTGAAAAGTGCGATCGCGGGCGTGCGCGACGTTGCCAAACTCCCAGATCCCGTAGGTTCCGTGCAAATTCACCGTGAATTGGATACAGGATTAATTCTGAAGCGCATCACCTGTCCTTTGGGCGTTTTAGGCATTATTTTTGAAGCGCGCCCAGAGGCGTTAATTCAGATAGTATCCTTGGCAATCAAATCAGGAAATGGCGTCATCCTCAAAGGCGGTAAAGAAGCAGTCCGTTCCTGCGAAATATTGACAAAACTGATACATCAAGCATTAGCAGAAACAGCGGTTAATCCAGAAGTCGTGCAGTTGCTAACCACGCGGGAAGAAACAATCGAACTGCTGAAAATGGATGAATATGTAGATTTGATTATTCCCAGAGGTTCTAATTCCTTCGTGCGGTTTGTACAGGAAAATACGCGGATTCCCGTGTTGGGGCACGCAGACGGCATTTGTCATTTGTACGCAGACAAAGCGGCGGATATTCAGAAAGCAGTAGAGATTTCTGTCGATGCAAAAACTCAGTATCCAGCCGCCTGCAATGCCATTGAAACTTTGTTAGTTCACAGTGCGATTGCCCCGAAATTCCTGCCCGCTATTGCCGAAGCTTTGCAGCAGAAAAAAGTCGAATTGCGGGGAGACGAAAAAACTCGCGCCATCCTCGAAAATATTGCCGAAGCAAATGAAGCGGATTGGTCTACAGAATACAGCGATTTAATTTTGTCAATCAAAATAGTAGATTCTGTGGAAGAGGCAATTAGCCATATCAATACTTACGGTTCCAGACACACAGATGTTATTGTTACCGAAGACAGCGAAGCCGCCAAAACATTTTTAAATGGAGTCGATGCGGCCGGAGTTTATCACAATTGTTCGACTCGATTTGCCGACGGTTTCCGCTACGGTTTCGGTGCTGAAGTGGGGATTAGCACGCAGCAAATGCCGCCTCGCGGGCCAGTTGGTTTAGAGGGATTGATTACCTATAAGTATCGAGTTGTTGGAGATGGCCATGTTGCCGCTAGTTATGTAGGGAAGGATGCGAAGGGGTTTACTCATCGGGATTTGTAAATCCTCGATAGGCGATAAAACCAGACACTGAAAAAGCCTGTAGATACTGAATCTTAACCAAAGTGTCCCTTCTCCTTCATCCATCCCAAAAAAAGCGATCGCCCTCGCATTCAAACAAACTTAGCTACAATAAGCTATACTGTGCTCGGCGACTCCCCAACTCGAACAATTTTCCGTTGTTTATGTCTAACTCCTCCCTCCTCGCCCCCGGTTCAACTCTCGAAAAACGCTACCGCATCCTCCGCGAATTAGGCCGCGGTGGCTTCGGCCGCACTTACCTCGCCGAAGATATCAACCGCTACAACGAACATTGCGTACTCAAAGAGTTTTCTCCGGTAGTTCACAGCCCGAAAGCTGCCGAATTGTTCGATCGCGAAGCGAGTATGCTTTACAACCTCCAACACCCGCAAATCCCCCGGTTTCGAGAACTCCTGCGAACGGATTTGGGTGGGAATCCATCTTTATTTTTAGTGCAAGATTATATCAAGGGTCAAACCTACGAAGAAATATTGATATCCCGCCAGCAACAAGGTAAAAATTTTACCGAAGCCGAAGTTACTCAACTGCTATTTCAGCTTTTACCAGTTTTAGAATACATCCACTCAAAAAATTTAATTCACCGCGATATTTCCCCGGATAATATTATTCAGCATGATGCTGACAAACTACCCTTTTTAATTGATTTCGGTTCTGTTAAGCAAATCGCAGCAAATGCCGTACTTCAGTTTAACGGACAATCGGATACGGCGATCGGCAAACAGGGTTATTCGCCAGCCGAACAAATGCGGCTGGGTAAAGTTTCTGCAGCTAGCGATTTGTACGCTTTAGCCGTCACGGCTTTGGTACTGCTAAGCGGTAAAAAGCCTCAAAAATTGTACGATATCAATAATAAAACTTGGGATTGGCGATCGCACGTCAGTGTCAGTCAAAATCTCGGTACTGTGTTGGATAAGATGTTAGCAGACCAGCCGGGCGATCGCTACCCATCTGCAAAAGCAGTCCGCGAAGCACTCAAAGATCCCAAACTCTCTCAAATTAGCAGTATAATTTCCCAAATGGTGACAATGAACTTTGTCGGCCGGCCTTTCAAAAACACCACTCAAACTGCTACCAGTAATCATACTCCTGTTCACCAAAATCCTCAAATTGTTAACAACAACAGCACATTCAAGTTAATTCCTTGGAAAACCCTAGGGAGTTTAAGTGTGATTTTGGTGCCAGGAATTTTAGCTTTTAGTGTAGTCAAATCTGGTTTCACGTTGCCCAAGTTGCCGGATTTACCTAAATTTTCTTCGCGCCAGCAACCTCCCGATACATCCTTAGAGGAAGCCGAAATAATTCGTCAAGAAAAGATTGGGAAACGACGCAAAAATCTCAACATTAATCAAGATATATTCTATCAAAAAGTTGATAAATTATATTACAATAAATATCCCGAATTCCAAGGTCGTACCTTGACAGAAAAGCCAGAAGATGCTGAAATTAGGCAGAAATGGTATGAAGTTGCTGAGGATTTACTGGACAAGTTGGAGAAAGGAGGAGAGTTGTAAAATTTAAGATAGTATAAGAGTGATTTAACCGCAGAGGGCGCAGAGGGAGAAGGAAAAGGGCAAACAAAGAGAGGGAAGAGAAAGATAACTTTATCTGGTTTAATACAACTTGGTATAGGCAACGCACTTTTAGTTTATTGCAAAATGGATTCTATTCAACTTACAGGAATTCGCTGTTACGGATATACGGGCTATCTGCCTGAAGAGCAAGTTTTGGGGCAGTGGTTTGAAGTGGATGTTACTCTCTGGCTGGATTTATCGCAAGCTGGAAAAAGTGATGATATCGAACATACTCTTGATTACCGCAGCGCAATTACTCTGATTCAACAGCTAGTCAAAGACTCGAAGTTTTTATTAATCGAGCGCCTAGCAGATACTATTGCTCAAGCGCTTTTACAACTACCCTTAGTGGAGAAAGTTAAACTACAACTCTCCAAACCTGCTGCCCCCATCCCTGATTTCGGGGGCCGAATTACTCTAGAAATTACTAGAAGTCATTAGTCAGTAGTCATTAGCGATCAGCCATCAGTCATTAATATTTAGTCAGTCTACTGTCTTCCCAAGCCCCGCTAAGGCGTGTTTTCAAACTACTGAACGTGAACTTCACGGCTCGAAGATTCCGCTAAATTCCCCTTAAAAATATCCAATTTGAGGCCTTTGCTTCCCCTTTTTGAAGGGGGGCTGGGAGGAATATAAGGCTTTGAAAACACGCCCTAGTTCCTAGGCACAGTCAAAACCAATCTCCGCGAGCGCACTTGATTAATCTCTGTACAGCTATTAATGAATATCTGAGAATTTGATTCTGTATACACTGTCTGTTTCTTGATTAGTCACAGGTTCGATTTTATCAATCTTGCCTTTATAGAAATAGGGTCGGATTGTATTAACGGATGGGATGTGCTTGAAGGCATAGTACAGTACCACTGGTTCCTGATGAAACTGACCGGTCGTAATATAGCCAACTAGAGCGTGTTCAAAAGAATGGTAAGCATTTTTCCAAGGCCACTGTTTGGGTAGCTCCTGAAGATTTTTGTTCGTTGAACCATCAACGCCAGTCCAAACTTCACCGTACTTCCGATCAACAAAATAGTTAAACCAGTAATCGTAAGTTTGTGGAAGGTAAATTGCTAAAGAGTGGTTTTCTAGAGCCAGTGAGGCAGTAAATTGGTCTAGTTCTGCATATATCCACCAATCTTTATTTATGTTAACTTTACCCCCTTGATTGATTTCGGATGCCCAGGAACCCGATTTAGGGAGATAGGCTCGTTCTAGAACCTTCGGCCCATTTTTTTCGGCAAACTTGACCAGTGTCTGGTTGCCACTAAGTAAACCAGCCATACGGATCATCCACATCGCTTTGATAGTGTGTCCAAAATCAACTTTTATGTTTTGGATATCCCTATCTAAGGGTGAATTGGCGGCATAAAAAAACAAATTATCATTAGGAGAATAGAATTGGTCAAGCATAATATTTGAAATATCTACCAAATCCTGTTTCCATTCCGCTTGGTATGGTTCAGGCAGGATTGGAGTAATCAGAACCATGTATGCGTTCATCTGGTCTAGTTGAGCAGTCAAACGCTTATCAAGAGCTTTCCCATCGTCTCCGTCTTTTAACTGCCACTGTAGCGCCTTCAGTTTTGGGTTATAGTATTTTTTGAGAATATAATCTTTGACGGCTAGAATGTCGGGCAAGACTTCTGGATCACGGGTCAAGTAGTAATAAAAGCTAATGCCCAGAAGAGAATAAGCCAATTCTTGAGGATTGCGGTACTCAACCGATGGTTGCCAGGACTTTGTTTCACCATCCCAGAAGGCATAGGTTCCGCCATGTTTGCGATCGAAACTATTCTGACGTAGATAATCTACACCTGCTTTCGCATACTGCAAATACTTGGGGTCACCCGTTAAGTGGAAGGCTACTCCATAGCCATAGATTTGCCGAGATATAGAAACAACATAGTTGCGATTCATTATCAGCCAACTGTTGCCTTTAATTTCCGGGCAGGGATTGCTACGGTCAAGCAGTGTTCCATCGTTACAACGAACAGAAGGGAAATTGCCGATTGGATCTCCTAAGGCAGTCGGCATCGTCCAGAAGGGAAGAAGTTCATTCTGCACATGATTCAACCAACGTTGGGCAGTTGGGAGTTGGGAGGGAATATGGTTAGTAGAGGTTAGGAGAGGCAGAATAACTTGATGCTGAGAATAACCTTGTCGCCCATTGGTAGCCCCAGAAGCAACTCCAAAGTAGCTACCGAAAGGTAAAACGCACAGCAAACAAACAGCTAAAGAAGTGATGGTAAATTGGATCGGATTCCAACGCATATTTGTATAGAGGAAGAGCGAAATGTTTGTTTGTTTACTCGATCGCTATCGGGCTAAGAAAGTCCTTCCAAGAGGCAAATAACCCAAAAATCGCTAAGCCCCCCAAAACATCGGGGGGGACAAGAGTATTTCTCAAAGTCCCCCTTATTAAGGGGAGTCGCTGTTGCCAGAGGGGTATCCCAAGTATCGCGGTGCGACGTGGATTTAGGGGGCTCTAGACTCGACTACAAGCGAGATTTACAGAGGTTTTCAGTCTTAAGTTGACACCAATGCCTACTGCCTATGACTAACTGACTAATTACCACTTCAGCAAATTAAATTCTTCCATGTCTACGGTATTGCGGTTGCGATAAATCGCCAATACAATTGCCAAACCCACCGCAGCTTCAGCCGCCGCTACCGTAACTACAAACACGGTAAATACTTGGCCCTTAATTTGTACAGGGTCGAGATAATTGGAGAAACCCATCAAATTGAGATTGACAGCATTCAGCATCAACTCGATCGACATCAACACGCGCACTGCATTTCTGCTGGTAATCAAACCGTAAATACCAATACAGAAAAGTGCCGCGGCTAATAACAGGAAATACTGGAGTTGCAGTTGCATAAATTTTGTTGGCGATTTTCTCTCAATCAATATTACTACCAAACAGACAGATAGGTGCGCCGCGCGCACCCTACTGTTACTTAGATTCGGGCGAAGAAACATCTCCGGCAGAAACTAATTCGCGAGGTCTTTCTTGCAAACTAAAAGCTGGTGTTTCAGATAGCTTGTTCGACGACAATTCATCGGGCAAGAAATCGCGGCGTGCTAGCACAATTGCTCCTACCATTGCCATCAACAAAAACACTGATGCTAACTCAAAAGGTAGCAAAAAGTCAGTGAAGAAATGTTTGGCGATCGTCACGATCGAACTTTCGGCCGGTGCTCCTGTCGTCGCGACAATAGTCCAAGGAGTAGACACTACCATCGTACCCAAAAGCGCAAACAAGCCTACGCAAACTACTGCTGTTGCTACTTGACGCACCCAAGCGTTGGGAATAGTGCGGAAATCTTCTCGCTTGTTCACCAACATAATCGCAAACAAAATCAAGACGTTAACAGCGCCAACATAAATCAATACCTGCGCTGCTGCTACAAAGTCGGCATTCAGCAACAAGTACAAGCCGGCAATGCTGGTAAATACGCCGCACAGCAAAAAAGCTGAGTAAACGATGTTGGAGAACAGCACTACTCCTAATGCTCCTGCAATCATCATTACGGAGAGTATGCCAAACGAAACAATTTGAACCCCTTCGGCTAGATTCACAATTTTTAATCCTCAATCATTAGTTTTCTATTGTTCGTTTTTACTCATTAGTTAGCAGCCATTCATAATTGTTATTTCACTAATGACTGATGACTGCTGACTAATGAGTAATTACCTATTTTTCGAGAATTTCCTCTGAAGGGAGACCTGCGCGCCGATCGCTGCTGGGAACTTCATGAGGGTTGATCACACCTTTCGGCAAATAAGCGAATTCCCGCAGCGGTGTCACCATCGGGTCATCTGTAACCTTGTAGGGCAAACGTCCGAGGGCCACGTTGTCAAAATTCAATTCGTGACGTTCGTAGGCAGCTAACTCGTATTCTTCTGTCATGGACAAACAATTAGTCGGACAATATTCTACGCAGTTGCCGCAGAAGATACAAACACCGAAATCGATACTGTAGTGCTTGAGTTGTTTCTTCTTACTTTCTTTGTTAAATTCCCAATCCACTACAGGTAAGTTGATCGGACATACCCGAACGCAAACTTCGCAGGAGATGCACTTGTCAAATTCAAAGTGAATTCTGCCCCTAAAACGTTCGGACGGAATTAATTTTTCGTAAGGATACTGCACCGTAATCGGGCGGCGTCTCATGTGGTCAAAAGTAACAGATAGCCCTTGACCGATATACTTAGCAGCTTGAAGAGTCTCTTTGGCGTATTCGCCTACTTGATTGAGGAATTTTAGCATGGTGTTCTCTCTCTGTACTTGAGTTTTGGGTAATTGCTAATTAATAATAGGTAATTGGTTAACAGCTATTTTTGTTGAGCTGTTGCCCTTTACCTATTATTAATTAACCGCCAAAAGCAAAGGGAAAGGCAAGTTTCAAAGCTGCGGTCAATAGCAAATTAACTAGAGAAACAGGAAGTAAAAACTTCCATCCCAAATCTAGCAATTGGTCGATCCGAACTCGTGGCAGAGTCCAGCGGAGCAGAACTGCCAGAAACAGGAAAAAGTAGGCTTTCAGCATGGTCATCGTAATGCCCAGCGTGCCGGTAATTACCTGCAACCAAGGAGTCGTCTCGCTCAATCCCAGGGCATTTGTGATGACTCCGACCGGAATCGGGCATTCCCAGCCGCCGAGGTACAAAACTGCTACTAGCAGGCAAGAAAGGACGAGGTTAACGTAGGAAGCGATATAGTACAAAGCAAATTTCATGCCTGTGTACTCAGTCTGATATCCTGCTACCAATTCTTCTTCTGCTTCTGGAAGGTCAAATGGTAAACGTTCGCATTCTGCGAGTGCTGCGATCCAAAAAATCAGGAAACCCGCAGGTTGCCGCCAAACGTTCCAGCCGACAATGCCGTAGCCTGCTTGTTGATGTACGATGTCGATCGTACTGAGACTATTGGACATCATCACAACTGCCAATACTGCCAAAGCTAGGGGAATTTCGTAGCTGAGGGATTGAGCCGCGGCTCTGAGTCCGCCGAGGAGGGCGTATTTGTTGTTTGAAGCATAGCCGGACATAAGCAAGCCGATCGGCTGAATGCTAGACAGGGCAATCCACAGAAATATCGCTGTCCCCATATCGGCGATCAGCATATGCTCTCCGAAGGGCACGATTAAGTAGGAGAGAAAAACTGGAATCACCACAATTACCGGGCCTAGGGTAAACAGCAGCGCGTCAGCTTTTGCCGGTACAATGTCTTCCTTGAATACCAACTTCAGCCCGTCAGCAACGGGTGCTAGCACTCCCAGAGGGCCGATGAATTCCGGGCCGATCCGCTGTTGAGCGGCGGCGGAAATTTTCCGTTCCAGCCAGACGCTAGTGAGTACCCCGAAAACGGCAGCGACAATCATCAGCACCATTGGCAGCGGTAGCCAAAGCACTTGGGCGATGTCCGCCGGTAAGCCCCAATTCATGAGGGCTTCTACGAAACTTCCTTGTAAGTCAATTCCTGGGTTCATTTGTCCAGCTTTTGAGCGATCAGCATATAATTTTTCACCCGTCCTTCGTAGGAGTAGGCTTAGAAATCGGGGTCTTTGTAAAGATTTTTAATGCTTTACCGCCTAATAGTATATCGCCCGACAGGCTCCAAGAACGCACAGACAGGGTGAAGTTCTAATTATATGAGCCTGCAGCGTAGCTAATAGGTTGGTAATTTATGTTTGATGGTTGACTGTTGACTGTTGACTGTTGGCTGTTGGCTGTTGAGTGCCCGATCGATTTTGAGTAAGAAATCAATCTGGATTTATGCACTCTCGTGTCTCAAACCTCGATCCCTCCTAGCCCCCCTTAATAACAGGGGGAAACAATATCTGTAGGGGCAAACCCCCCGTGGTTGCCCCGATGCCTGAAACGGCCATTCGATGGTCGTGGGGGGTAGGCACGGGGGCACTACCCCTACAAAACCCTGATTTTCCTGAGAATGAAACAGCCCTGGGATGCGAGGGGGATCTAGACTCAGCTATAAGCCAGATATAGGCCAAACAAAAGGGCCCAGAGTTAACTCTGGGCCCTTTTAATGCTTTAAAGTGGCTTTCAAATGGTTTAAACCATTGATTTTACGTCACTTTTTTTATGGAACTGGGCAGAATCGAACTGCCGTCCAAAGCGGGTATTTACCTTCCGATCGTTCACAGGTTTATCCCTTCTAATCCTCAGGGCGGGAACCATCTTTATCCCAAATGGGGGGATTTTCTAGTGATTGCTTTCCCAGCTAGCCGACTAGAAACGTTTAGCTAGGGCATCCGTTGGGGGTTGTTATGCTACCGTTAACGGAGTGAGGTGGCATACACTCTAAACCAAGCTCAAGAAGTTTTTAGGCTACAGCTACGGCTTTGCGAGCGAAAGGAACGATGTTGTTCGCATTTACTATTTTTTTTGAGCCGATATTAACGAGAGTAGACTCCCTCTCGACCTGCATCACGGAGCAGCTTTCGCCACCCTGTCGAAACCATTACAGCCCCTCGTGTGTTCTTTTATGATAGACAATATTTCGTGTTGCGTCAAGTCGATTTTGGATTTTCGATTTTGGATTTTCGATTTTGGCACAAAGCTGAGTCGGGAATATTTACATCGTGTACCATTTTCTTGAACAGGCTTTCCGGCCTTTTGCACAAGAGTTAAGTTTTCCTGTGGGGTGGGCCGAAGAGCCCGCCCAGGTTTCTTGACAAGGGTACAAAATGTCAGCCATGCCAAGTTTAATGCAAGTTGTCGTCCCAGACGCCGATGTAAATCCGATCGCGCTCATTGCGTTCGATCATCCCTTCGAGCGAACCCTTCCTAAACGTAAACCGATTACTCCGGCGCTGCTGCACGTCGCCCAAGCCTTGCAAAATCTCCCCGCTGGCGCCGCCCACCATCCCGTTTAAGGCGGTTCGCACCACCAAATCGTCCACCGACTGGGCAAAAGAACCCTCTGTTTGTACTAGCTCGCCCGAATCGCGATCGTAAATGTAGCCGAGAGTAATCCGGTTCGGCAGCACTTCGTAAAGTGCGGTGCGAGTATTTGGCCAATAGCCCCGCGCTTGAGAGTCAGTCGGTTCTCCCAATTCGGATAAAATCTGACTTTCCGCCGTACCAACGGCATACCCAGGGATTGTGGGAGTCTTCTGATAATTGGTTCCCGGTTGTTCGCTGGGTGCGGGCGATCGATCTGGTGGCAACTCTTTGTCAACAAGTTTTTCTGTTGGTGTGGGTTCGGCTGCCTCGGGAGAAGGCGCTGGTGTTGGCGCTGGTGTTGGAGTTTCAGCAGCAGGCGCTGGAGTTTCAGCAGCAGGCGCTGGAGTTTCAGCAGCGGGCGCTGGAGTTTCAGCAGCAGGGGCTGGAGTTTCTCTGCGAGTCGGCGAGAAAGGCGTTGGTGTCGGCGCGGGAATTGGTGCGGGGCTTGAGCGCGCCTGTGGATCGGCCGGGGCCGAAGTGCGATCGTCCTGGGCTACGGGTGCGGGTTCCGAAGACGGCCGGTTGAGGAAAACCCTAGCAATACCGACAAAACCTGCAACAATAAGTGCGATCGCCACGAACCCCAAAATCCACCAAACCTTGCGGTTGTTGTTCCCTGAAGGCACCACTGCAGGCGCTGTTCTGGAACCCGCAGGCGACTGAGGCCCGTGTCCCGGAATCACCGCCACCGTCGGCCCGGTGCTCGGCGACGCTGCACCAAGAGGCTGCCCATGCAGCAGCGACAGCCACTCATCCACGGTAGCAGGGCGATTTTGAGCTTCTACGGTCATCCCCCGCATCACCGCAGAGCTGACAGTCGCACTTAGCTGAGGCCGCAAGTCGCGGGGTGAAGGCATCGGCTGACTGGTACGCAAAATTGCAGCTACCGGCACCTGTGCTGTCAGTAAAGTGTAAAGCGTCGCCGCCATACCGTAAACATCTGTGGCGGGCGTATATTTTCCTTGGGCGAAATACTGTTCTGGGGGCGCGTAGCCGTCGGACACCATATTAGTATGACTTTGGGTTGCACCAGGAGTAAACTCGCGGGCAATTCCAAAATCAATCAGCACGACTTCCTGAGTACCTTGGCGCAAAATAATGTTTTGTGGTTTGATATCTCGGTGCAGCAAACCCTTTTGATGAACTGCCTTCAACGCAGCCCCAATTTGAGTGATGTAGAGAATTGCAATATTTTCTGGCAGCGGATTATTTGAACCGACTACATCGCCCAAATTCTGACCGGCTATGTAATCCATCACCATGTAAGGCTGCCCGTCTTCGACAAAAAAATCGCTGACGCGCACAATATTGGGATGGACGCAGGAAGCCAACCGCCTCGCTTCGTCTTGAAACTTGCGATCGAACTCAGCAAAATTGGGTTGCTGCCGCAGAGATTCGTTGAGGGTTTTAATGACTACAGGCTGTCCTAAATAGCGGTGATTTGCCCTGAAAGTAATTCCAAAGCCGCCGCGGCCCAATTCTTGTTCGAGGGTGTACTTTCCACCCTGTAAAGTTTTGCCGATTAGCGCATCCATAGGTTCAGGCGATCGCGTACCAGATAATATGGCTGATTATGGCACGTATGGTCGGCCAAGTTACCAGTCTAAATGGCGATCTAGGATTGCGATCGGCGTTGCCATTCCTTCCCGAATCGATTCCACGTATGGTGCTACAACTGCCCCAGCAACTTATCGTAATCTGCGTGTGAACCAACCCAAAACCAGATCGCAGTGTCTCCATCCAACTGACCAACTGCTCGATAGTTTTGGCTAATTCGGGCAGAATAGATTGGTAACTCTGGATGCACCTTCTTGAAACGCAGGCTGGGATGACTTGGGTTTTCTTTGAACTGGCGATAGGCCGCGCGCGTCTGCTCTTTAACTTGTTGAGGTAAATCAGCAAATAATTTACGGAACTCGATTGTAGTGCGTGAATTCACAATTTTTCTGGATCGAGTTCTTGGGTTTTGCCTGCATGATACTCAGCCATTGCGGCCGCTGCGAGTTTAGCAAGAGCATCGGGGGAACGGGAGAATGCTTGATCCCAACGCATATCGTCTGCCGAGTCAGCTTCAGACAATAACACTGTATTACTACTCTGTCCTGCCATAACCATGGGTTGATCCGCCATCTTAGTCATTGTCATGAATACAAGAACAACAACAGGCATGATGTAGGCGGCTGCTTTACCTATTACTGGGGCGATTGCTGCTGAAACAGAACTCACAAGAGTTTTTTGTAGTACCTCTGACGAAGAAAGTAGCTGTTTGTGTTCATCAGCGTATTTTTCATCGCCGCTTAAGAATTTTTCAATTTCATCCCGGACTTTTTCAATAAATATATTTCTCGGTTGTTCGGCTCCAAATGGGAATGTGTTCTCTGGCATTGCATTGAGCCACTGTTTCGCTGCCTCTTCGTAAGAGTTAGTGGAATCCACTAACTGCTTTATCATTTTTTGTTGGTATGTAGGCAGCGTTGTGAGCCACTCTTCATTATCAACCTGAAATAATTGTTCTAATTTATTTTCCATATCTACAACATTTCCCTAACGTACTCAACAGAGACCGCATGAGTAGTCTGATGGAGGGTATGCGGATCTACTCCACCCAATGAAATACCACCTCCACCACCCGGAGCATATGACCCAATCAGGATAGCAACAAGCACTGTAGTTTGTGCAGAGAATATAGGGCTGCCAGATTGACCTGGGCGAGCTTGAGTGTTCAGTACGACTTGCTTGGTTTTGACTATTCCATTTTTAATTAAGATTCTTGCACCTATCTCAGTTCGTTGATGAGTGAGTACCAATCTTCCATGATCTGCGTGAGGATAACCAAAAATATCAACAACAGTGCCAAAATTAAGAAGATCGGTGCTACCCATGGATATATTAGAGAACGCATCAATATCGGCAGACAAAATACACAAATCTGTGAAAGGATCAATAGCTTCAATGCGAACCGGAATCATCTGAACTTGAGAATCAGAAGTATCTTGATAGTCATTGATGCTCGAATTATAAGGTTTTACAACCACGACCAGATTTTGCTCATCTTTATTAGTAACATGGGCAGCCGTAACAAACTTTCCGGGACTATTTAGTAGAGTTGCTGTACCAAGCAGCGATACCCCATTTGCTCCGTTTCGTCCGACCGCAAATACCATGTTGGCGAGAGATGAGTATGACATTTGACTTCTTACGATTAAAGTATGAACTTGCCATATAACTATTAATTTACCGCCACTTAAATATAACACTCTCATTGAGAGAGCATACCGCGCAATCATCAAAGTTATGTTTCTAAGTCGAGTAAATCGTACCGCAACTCTAACATCATACCTTATCAGAGTATCAATTGCCGCAGCAATAGCTCGCTCTTTCTCGAACCGTCTGTCTCGTCGGCTCACTGATTGACATCTTGAGCCACCCTCATTGCATTGATATGGGTAAAGATGCGATCTAATTCCCCAATGGCGTCGAGTTCCGCTGCCTCATCTGCCATTAGTTGGTCTGCTTTCTTCTTCTCTAACAATTGTTCCATGCGCTGTTGGAGCGATTCACTAAATTTGAACAACTTCCACCGATCGACTTTTTCAATGCAAATCTCATGGATTAACGAGGAGGGTTTGTTGAGAATTGAAACCATTGTATGCTCAGCTCTTCGGGTTTTAGGTAGTGACTAGATTATAGCTTTTATTCAATCTGCCAGATTTAATGCTCCAACCGAGAACCTTCAAATTACCGCCAAAACCAGTGACTTAAACAGCCAAACGGCGTTACAGTTCAAGTCGGATGATATTCATCCCTGCTTATTTGCCATCGCCATATCTTGCCTTCTTCAGGATCGTCCACCTCTGCAATGAACTTCATTCCCACTTTTTGCAACACGCTATTCGAGGCATTTTTTTCAGCTAAAGTGTGAGCGATGACTGCTTTCACCTCCTCGTGAGCGAAAGCATAATCGATCATTCCCTGTGCCACCTCAGTTGCAAATCCACGATTCCCATATTCGGAAGCAATTTCATAACCTATCTCTATAGTCCCCGACTCATCAGGTGAGCCTTTGAAACCTCCATTGCCGACAAGCACTTCATTTTTGGGATGAATAAAGAAGTAGTTGCCCCAGTCAGTTGGAGGCGGATTGGATTCGCAAGATTCGTCAGCAGGGAGGGAAAATGCTTCCGGGAAATGAGGCCAGCTATTAGGCACTATGACATTTAAAATTGCTGCAAGCTCGCTTTTATTGCGCAAGAAAGCTTCTACGTGAATCCTTTCGACGGGAAGTAGTTGAAGATTGTTAGTTTTAATCATTTTTCTACCTTGTTTAACCCATTATGAAATAACACTATAGACGCTATCGAAACGCAGTTCTCGGAACCCTAGCGAGTTGGTAAGCCCCCCGACTGTCCACCAATTGATATTGATTGGGCTGCAATCCTAATTGCACAAATTTCTCTGGATATCCCAGCACCAAAATAGAGGGAGAAGTTGGGTTTTTAGATTCCTTAATGTAGTCGATCGCCTTTGTGACAGCTCGGTAGTAAGTCACCTGCCCTTGGGTATAAAAAACTAGACTTGGTTTCCAGAAACCAACCATAATAAACTCTTCCCCAGGCAGTTTTTGTTGAACCGCAACCTGCGCTAGCTGTCTCAGGGGTAACTGGCGGTTGATATCGACCACTTTGTAGGCCGGAGTAAGACCGAAGATGATAAATGCTACTAACCCGATAAGGTTAGCAACCAAAATCCAGCGCTGTTGCCGCTTCCAGAGTAAAAGTGCGATCGCCACTGCTGTAATTATCCAAATCGCACCGCCGACAATCAGCAACCCCGACTGCTGAATTGCTTGGGGAAAATTGGGCATAGCCGGGTCGTCTCCGAGCCAGTTGTAGCAGTAGAAAGTTGCTCCGGCTATAATTAATAAAAATATGACATTGAAAATGTATGTAACTAACAGCCCTCGCGGTAAAGAATTAGGTTTTTTTTCTAACTTTGCCCGCCTGTTTTCTGGTTCGTTGCTTGCAATAATATCGCTCCACAGCAGCGTTACCAAAATCGCAGCGGCGGGGATTAAAGGCAATACATAACTGGGCAATTTGGTCACGGCGATCGTGAAAAAGCCAAAGATGCAGCCGAACCAAAATAGGGCAAATAAACTCAACTGAGCCGATCGCGGTTGACGACGCCAGTAACTGCGCTGCCAAAAACGGGTACGGGCGATCGCCACAGGCAAATAAATCGACCACGGTGCAAAACCAACTAGCACTACAAAAAAGTAAAAATACCAAGGGGCAGAGTGCTTGTTGACTACTCCAGTAAAACGCTGGAAATTGTGATAGCCAAAAAAGCTGTCAATATAAGTTTGACCATTGGCTAAAATAACGAAAATGTACCAAGGTAGGGCGATCGCCAGAATAATCAAGATTCCCGACACCGGACGCATTTCACGCCAAAGTTGCCGAAAATTTCCCAAATAAAGCCCGAAGCTGCCAACAATCAGCGCTGGGACGACAATTCCCACAGGCCCCTTAGCCAGAATTGCTAAGGCAATTAGTACGTAAAAAGTCAGATACCACTTATTGGGAAATCGGGAAGCGGAAACAGGGGAAAATTCTGCTTTTTCTCTCTGTTCTTCGAGGGTGTAACCGAGAAAAAATGCGAGCAGTGCCGCACACATACAACTAACTAATAGCATATCTGAAACGCCAGTCCGTCCCCAGGCAATAGTTTGGGGATTTAAAGCTATTAGGGCAGCACCAATCCAAGGAGTAGAAAAAAAGAGTGGGAGACGGCGAGTTTTGAGTTTTGAGTTTTGAGTGGGGAAGAATTTTCCTTCTTCTTCCTCCTTCCTTCTTCCTTCTTGCTCCTTCCTTCTTCCTTCTTGCTCCTTCCTTCTTCCTTCTTCCTCCTTCCTTCTTCCTTCTTCCTTGGAGAGGGTATAAAATCCGAGGCAAGTCAGACCGATCGCGCACAAAGCCGAGGGAAGACGCACGGCCAATTCGTTAACGCCCAGAGTGCGGTAAGCCACCGCCATCAGCCAGTAAATCAACGGTGGCTTGTCAAACCTGGTTTCGCCGTTGAAATAAGGAGTAATGAAATCCCCTGTCACCGTCATTTGACGGGCGGCTTCGGCAAACAAGGGTTCCGTTTCGTCAACTAAACCGATGTTGCCGAGATTCCACAAGAAACCCACCCAGGCGATCGCGCACAGCCATAAAATCGATAGCAGCAAAGGTGCGATCCTCTTCGTTGGCGTAGCCCCCGTAGGGGCGGGCTTCGCTAACGGGCGATTCCTCAACTCTGACAAATTTTTAATAACTTCCTTCACCCAAACTTCCTGCGATTTTAGATTTTAAATTTTAGCTCGCTTAGAGAGTCTATCGAAAGATTCGCATTCTCGAAACTCCCAATTTGATCGAATGCGGTTCAACAGAGATGTTGCACCATTCTCAACAAGGCTTTCATGGGCGGGATCTCCTGCCCAACCCCCTACTCCCCACAAGAAAATTCACTCTTTGTGGAACAGGCATCTTGCCTGTTCTATATAATGATGCCGCTATGTGAGGTTAACTCACATCTTGCACCATTCTCAATAAGACCGTATCAACCGGCTTTCTCGACCAAAATCTCGGCACCTGCTGCTAAGCGTTCACGGCTGCAAAATTAATTGCCATTCTCCGGCTGTGCTGTTCCAAGCCGGCGAGGGTGTCTCCCCAGCGACAAAAGGCCCCCAGTAGCGGCGAGAACCATCCTGAGCAAAAACCACCAGAATGTCTCCCCGTTTGACTTGTAAATTCCCCTCCGGCAGCGATAGCATCAGGCCCTTGCCGCCGCCTTCCCCCGGCGCAAAATCCCAGTGCGCGGGTTTGCCGTAGGATTCCTTGGCTTGCCGTTTCGACAGCAGGGCCACTCGCACTGGGTGTTCGCTGCGATTGCTAACGCGCAGACGGCCGGAGGCCTTAACATTTATAGGGATTGAGGAAAGCAATTCCTCCTCTGGATCTGGGGGGGTTGGTGTTGAGTCGGGCTTGGGCTCGCTGGCGGTGCCTGCAGAAGCTGTCGGAACCGGGGGTGTGCGGGGATGTGCGGTGGCTTGTGAGGGCCAATCGCTGGAAGGATTTGAACCGTTGGAGATAGTGATTTCAAAACGGCCTAGAAACATTCCTGTAACTAGGACGATCGACACTCCAATTACGATCTGGTAAATTTTAAGATTCATAAATTTTAGGCTTAAAGGATAGGCTGCACCCGAAATTAGTCTTAACTATTTTTAATGTAAAACCAGGGTCTGCTGTGTCACAAGATACAGTTACACTTAATTACTTGAGCGTTCTCGGCTATAAGTCGCCGATCGCTCAATACCATTTTAGATGTTAAATTTTAGATTTTAGATTGCGACATACTGACCCCGGTAAGGATTTGAAGTTGGTCGGGAGGGGCATTTGTTTACTCATCGGTATAACTTTTAATACCAGTTGAAAAAAACAATGCCACTATAAGCCATTGCTCCAAACCCCAGTATTTATCAGTGATTCCCCATCTCAAATCTCTAATATCTCATCTCAAATGGTATAACTTTTATGCAGAATACCCGAATTAACAGATTAATTGATGTTCTCGGCGAGCGATTCCGAGGCTGGCTGAGCAATCCTTGGCGGCGGATTTCCCTCCTGCTAATTAGTCTGCTATTCGGCACTTTTTTGGGAACAGCTATTTCGACGATCGCCGGACAGTCTGCGGATTGGGATATTATCGCAGCCGGGCTGTTGGTGTTATTGACTGAGTTCGCGAGCTGGCTGGTTTACGGCGGCCCGCGGCCTGTAGCCCGTTCTTTTTGGGTGGAGATGCTCAATGCTCTGAAAATTGGCCTGACTTACAATTTATTTGTGGAGGCTTTCAAACTGGGTTCCTAACAAAAATGCCCGTCATTCTAGGCGGGCAAAGAGGGTGGATCTCAATTGATACTCCCCGACCTAATCCTCGATCGTGTCGCCCACATCCGAGACCACAAATTCCTCTTCAGGCTCTAGCAAACCGTTCTGGTTCTCGTCATAGCCCAAACGAAGCGGCTTGCCATTGCCATCCCAGCTACTGTAGTCAATCAGCAAGGTTTCGTTATCCGCCAAGGTGATGCCATTATCCGCCGAGTCGAATATCTCAATGCTTTCATCCCTAATCCGCTCCATCGCGAGGCTGAAAATTGTATCCCCTGTCGGTGATGACGTGACCACTCGCATCCGCACTAAACGCGACTCTGCATCAATATCCAGCACAACCGTATCATTCGGTTCTAGCTCAAAATCATTGAGGAAAAAACTAAAATCCGCCTCGGGTGTTTCAAACCCCAGGAATAGCTCTGGAACTTTCCCAGTTTGCGTAGTGTAGTAAATTTCCGAGTCGGTGGGAACAATGAAAATTTTATCGGTTTGATTGGGTTCCAAATCCAAACCATCGACCTCAAACACATAGCCAGAGCCGAGGTAGCTGACAAACTCAGAGTCTGTGGGTTGGCTGGGGGCTTTGAGATCGAAGCTCACGAACCCATCATTGGAGAAAGTGTAGTAAGTCTGAGCTGGGTTCTCCCAAGAACGCAGACTGCTAGGAAATGTTATCTCGATCTTGGGCGCGTTAGGAAAAAACCTACTAGCTTCATTCCCTTGTGTTCCCAAAGCACCCTGATAGGATGTATACGAGCTATCGATGTTTGTTTGAATATTAGTAGGTAATATTCTTATATCTCCAATCAATAGATTGAGGTTGTTGAACGTTGCTATGGGGGGCACTGATATCGGGATTGCGTTTTCGGTTAGTGGCAAGTTAAACGGTGTGCTGTTGGCCTGTGCGGCCGATCGATCTGGTGGTGCGCTCGATGCAGTCGCAGCCGAGAAAGCCCAGGGTTGCGTTCCGAGGCGGGGATCTATCGGCTCAAAACCCAGGGTTTGGCTCTGAGCATCGCCGCGATAGTCATCCTCCGTTAACGTTGCATCCGGCGAATAAAACCACGTATTCGCTGCTGTATTGATGATAATTTCCCGGTGTTCTTTGGGATAATTGCCATCGTAAACCTTGATGGATACCTGATTATTGGGCAACTCAGTTAAGCTAATCGGCGCGACGGAATGCCCCCCGGAACCATCGGGATTAGCGAACCGCAACGTCCCCACCGCCGAGCCTGGAGTGTTAAAACTATTCCGCAGAGCTGCTAAAACATCATTAGGGGAACTTTTGACCGTGGTGTCCCGATCGACCAAAGCGGTGGCATACCAATAAGCAATCTCGCGCTGCAACTTCGCGTTCCCCTCCACAGTCAAATCCGCCGCCCGTTCCGCTCCAAAATCTTGGGGACGAATCTTTCCTTGGTACATCAACAAACTCAGCACCGAAAGCCCTTCACAAAAGCCATCTTCCATCGTGCTGTTCGCCCACTCCATCCACTTCTCGGCGGTTGGAGTCAAGGAAAAACTACCGTCACTGCGGACTGGACTCGCCAAGACGACATCGCCAAACATCCGGCGCATTTCCACCGGACTGAGGGTGGCATACTGCGGTGATGACTTATAGTTAGCAAAGCTAAACCCGTCTGCGTCTGTCGAGAAAACAGATTTTGCTGCGATCGAGGGGGTTGGCAATGGCTGCAGGAGCGGCGGGATTGCGGCGCGACCTTCCTGCATACCGTATTCCAGATAATGCTGAAGGGGACTGAGTTGTTTTCCGGGGTTTGTCGCGATCGCCACTGCTACGTCAGGATTCGCTTGTAAGTAGTATGTAGCATTGAATTTAGCACCGATCTCGCGCCCTTCAAACTGACCGAATTTGACGAAATGGGAATATGCTGTCAAAGGGTCAGGCTGTGCGGCGCTGGTGGTGATCGCCACCCTCACATCGGGATTTTTCTGAAGATATTCAGTAGTGTTAAATTCAGTAATCGGATCGCGCCCTTCGTACTGACCGTAACTGATGAAATGATCGATCGCCGTTATCTTGCCTGCCTGAACCGCCTCTGCCACACCTGGATAGGCTGAGAGATAAAATTGCGTATCAAACAATGGGCTCGGATTGTAACCTTTCTGGTTACCAACACTCAAAAAGTGAGTCAGTCCGCCGATCGCCTGCGCTTTGGCTTCTGGGTAGGTTCTAATATAATAGGATTCGTTGAACAATGAATCGATTTCCAGCATATTTTGTGAAGAGTAATCGAATCGATGGGCGTTTGAAAATTATACGATAAATCCGATCGGCATTCGGCAACCGAGCGAGCCGCGATCGACGATGATTTTCAATTACAATATAAATATAATGAGTATTGAGAGCATAGAAAGCATTAGCCATTCAGAGTTGGGCGTTGCTGATTTACGGTAGGAAAGGCTAAATATGCAAATCATAGAAACCAGTATTCATAACGCTTCGGGATTTTCAACTGATTTTTTTTCATACCCTGATTAAGCAACGCCCCGAGTTGCAAGTAAGTATAGCTTTTCTGACATGGTTGAGGTACACTTAAAAATTTGTAGGGAACTGCCCCCGCGTCCGATCGCGAGATTGAAAAAGATGGATCGATCGAACTTAAATCCTCTAGAAATTTTAGAAAGATGGAGAATCGGCGATCGGGCGATCGCCCGCGAGTTAGAATTGCTAACCGCTTGGGAACTTGCGGATAATTTCCGATCGCGCGCTTTTGGCATTACTCCCGACAATGCAGCCGATGTTGTCCGCTGCAAAACCGATTTGTTCTTTTCTCTGCTTGACGAATTGTATACTTTCCCCCTCAAGTCAACTGTTTTTCTCGAAACTTTGTGGCATCTTTGGCTGCCGCTGGCAATGCAATTATCGACTGCCAAACAAAGTTTAAACCGTCCTTTAATTCAAGGAATTTTAGGAGGGCAAGGAACGGGAAAAACTACTTTATGCCAAGTTTTGAGGCTGATTTTGGGAAAATTGGGATATTCTACAGTCAGCCTTTCTTTAGACGATCTTTACAAGACTTATGCCGATCGCCAACTACTCCAAAAAGCCGACCCGCGTTTAATTTGGCGCGGCCCCCCCGGCACTCACGATCTTGACTTGGGAATCGCAGTTTTAGACAATTTACGCGGTTCTCTAACTCACAATTTAGCAGCAGTTGAGAATCCCAAATCTGATGCCCTCAAACCGGATATAATTAAAAATATAGCAATTCCCAGGTTTGACAAATCTGCCTATGGAGGTGCAGGAGATAGAAGTCAACCCGAAATTATTTCCGCTGTGGATATTGTACTGTTTGAAGGTTGGTTTGTCGGTGTGAATCCGGTGGTTGATGCCAAATTAAATGAGTTTTTGGCGGGTGCACCGTTTCCGATTTCCACAGAGGGCGACTGTCAGTTTGCGCGCGATATGAATGCGAAGCTGCACGACTATCTGCCGCTGTGGAACCGATTAGATCGGTTGATGGTTTTGTATCCCCAAGATTATCGCATTTCTCAAGTCTGGCGCAATCAGGCGGAACGGGAAATGATGGCGGCGGGGAAGTCGGGAATGTCAGAAGCTGAAATTAATCGGTTTGTCGAATATTTCTGGAAAGCGCTGCATCCCGAGTTATTTATTAAGTCGATGCTGGAGGGCGATCGGGTGGATTTAGTAATTGAAGTTTTGGGTGATCGCACTGTCGGCCAAATTTGTCGGGCGATCGACTTACAACTAAGTGATTAGGAACAGTTAAAATTAACCCCTTAAGGACACAACAATGTTGTGTCCCTACCCTATTGCAGCCTTTAAGGACACAACAATGTTGTGTCCATACTGTATTGCAGCTTATCGTGCACTCACTTGACAATTCAGGACTTATGAAAAAAGTGATTTGACGCGCGAATTAGAGGGGTAAGGCGGGCCATAAGCACCCTACAATACAGAGGTTTTGCATCGAGGATGGAGAATTTCTAAATTAACTGCCGGGAGTCCCAAGATCGATCGCTTTCTGGATCAAATCGTCGGTAACATTGCCCGGGATACCTGCGGGCGTAATGTCCTGAGCCATCGAACGAAAATCAGCGGGATTACCGCTTGAATCTGCCGGAAGGGGGATATCTTTAGGAGCGGGAATAGCAAATTTAGGTGCAGTTGCAGCGGCTGCAGCTTCGGCGCCGGCACCCGTGCGATCGATTTCACTAACGCTGAATTCTTTTGAAGCTTCGTAGTCTGCTGATACATCAACGGTCGGCAACTTTTGTTCTCCAGCTTGCGCGCTTTCAGTGATCTGAGCAGCGTCAAAGTTTTCAGTGTTATTGGGTTCTGTATTGATTTCAGACATAGCCGACTCCTTGCTAGTTTTATTTAACAATTCACTGTATCAATTATCACTTGAATCCCAGGCTTTTTCATCTACCCGGAGATGTATCGTTGGCTTCTATCTTAAGAATGATTTATTCTAGGGTAGTGCCTTAACATTACACCACTTTCCGAAAAGAATGCAGCTTTAGGCAAGCTCCCAACCCATACATACTCAGCCCTTCCCCATTGTTTAATCTAAAATCTAAAATTTAAAATCTAAAATCGTATTACCTCTCGGGGATGGTGACTTGCACTTACAAATCTTGATACTTATATATTCTGGAAACATTTTTAAGGAATTTTATTTATGAACTCACCCGCCGCGACCAATCCTCACTCTCTCTCCAACGACACTCAAAACATCGTTCAGGCAATCAACGGGTTGGGTACAGATGAAAAACTGGCGCTGCTCTACTTTGTTTATGAAAAAATGGGAGATTCAGTTACACCAGCCGCTCCCGCCGCCGCCGACCCACAATTAGCTCCCATGCTGCTCGATGATTTTTACAAGCTTTCCCATGACCAACAACTGAATATAATGCGCGGTATTGTCAACCGCGACGACACGCCGTATTCTCACGCTTACGGAGCTTTAACTGCTAACAATCAGTTGGTGGTTTGGTATGCTTGGGCTATTGGTATGGGGGAAACAATTGTCGATATCCCTGAAGGATATGAGGCAACTGAGGCTGTCAATGGCGTGTTGGGTCACATTGAAGGTCTTGATTTTGAACAGCAAATTTCGGTGCTGCGTGACGTAGCTAATAATATGGGCTACACCGATGTTAAACCAATTGCTACTCAGGCCGAAGTAGGGAAAACTTCTAGTCTTTAGATAAGACTCGACAGTTCAAACCGCTGCTGAGAGTCAAACGAAGTTCGTCTCTGTGGACTAAATTGCCTACCTTACCGTGACAATTTGCAGGTCAAACCTTTTTTTGCCTTAGTCCTGTATAAGTAGGGTGCTCTTCGGCGCACCTTACTGCTATAGAACCGATTTGACATCTTTTCTTAAAAAATAAAAGGTCAGAACTATTTTGATGATTGGCATGACGAGAAGGATGAGCACAAGCGCCACGTAACTCATCCCGGTTTACAGGCCGCGATCGCCAAGATACCTGGTCAAGCAGGGCAACTAATCGGTTTACTCGATATTCTTTGGGAAACGGCCACCGGGGAAGTTGATGTTGTTTCGTCCATTCCTGTAAGCCGCGTAGAAGCCGGGTGCAAACTGGCTGAGTTCTACTTGGGACAGGTAACGCGGCTGCAAGGGGATGGGGATGTCTTGAATGGCGAAATGCCCCCCATCTTGGCAACGCTGTTAGAAAAGGTGAGACAATTTGGTTTGCTGACAATTCTTAATCTAGCGGGTGTATCTACGAAACCTGCCTTGAGGTTAAAGCTGGAGGTTAAATGTAAGTCAAACTTGATTAATGACATTCCGGTTAGCGTTCTCCGATTTGCTGTCGCCACATGGCGTAGTAAAGCCCCTTCTGAGTCACCAGTTCATCATGGTTTCCACTCTCCACGATTCGACCTTTTTCCAAAACAAAAATCGGATCGGCGTGCATAATCGTAGACAATCGATGGGCAATCAAGATTGTAATTTGCTCTTTCAGGGCTGAAATTTCTTTAATTGTTTCAGTAATCTGCTCTTCGGTCAGAGAATCTAACGCAGATGTTGCCTCATCGAAAATCAACAGCCGTGGTTGACGAATCAAGGCGCGGGCAATGGAAATCCGCTGCCTTTCACCGCCCGATAATTTGACACCGCTTTCACCAATTATTGTATTGATACCTTGTTCCGATTGGGCTAGTAAATTGTCACAGGATGCTTGTTTGAGTGCTGCAATAATTTCTGCATCGGTAGCATCCGGTTGGACAAATTGCAGGTTTTCCTTAATTGTGCCTGCAAATAAATGGGTGGACTGGGTGACGAATCCAATTTGTCGCCGTACCTGGTTGTACCGAATATCTTTGGTGGAAATGTCGTTGTAAAATACTTCTCCGGTACTAGGTTGATATAAGCCCACTAGCAATTTTACCAATGTTGATTTCCCCGACCCTGAAGGCCCAACAAAGGCGATTGTATCCCCCAGATTTGCCGCAAAAGAAATTCCATCCAGAGAATTTTGAGATGCTCCCTGATGTCGAAAGACAACGTTTGAGAAGCTCAAACGATTCACCTGTCCAATCTCAATGGGTGATTCAGGTCGGCGTTCAATCGGTTTTTGCATCAGTTGATCGAAGTGCTGCAACGATGCTTCGGCTTCACGATAGGTCAGAATAATGTTGCCCAGTTCTTGCAGCGGCGCAAAAATAGAAACAGAAATAAATTGCATGGCAATTAACTCGCCTGTGCTCAACACATCTCGAAAAATGAGCCACAGTAGTGTGAATAAAATGGAGAGCTTTAGCAAGCTAAGCGTCGTTCCCTGCAAAAACGATAAGAGCCGGATTTGTTTTACTTTCTCCATTTCCAGGGCAAAGATTTGGACGGTTTGTCCTTGTAAACGCCGAATCTCTGGGAAAGTTAGCCCCAAACTTTTGATCAGCTCAATGTTATGCAGCGACTCGGTAATAAACCCAGAGCTTTTAGAAGTTTCGCGCATAATTGAGCGTTGTTGTCCTTTGATTTTTTGGCTCAAAAGTCCGGTTAATCCCCCTAAACCCAACACGCCAACTACAAATACGGGTACCAGTGCCCAATGTTTGGTCACAGCATACCAAACCAGAAAACCCACTCCGACGATTGACGAAAATAGGGTATTAATAAACGAATTTATAAAGCGTTCTGTGTCACTGCGAACCTTTAACAAAAGGGCTAGCGTTTCACCGCTTTGCTGGTTTTCAAATTCCTGATAAGTAAGCCTTAGTGTTTGTCGTAACCCGTCGTTAAATATCTGCGTGCCAAATTTTTGCACTACCAGCCTGGTCATGTATTCTTGTATAGCTTTGGTGAGTCGTGATAATACTGCAACTGCGACTGCGATCGCTAATAGCACCAGCACCCCAGAGACTAGCTCTGCATCCGTTTTGGTTCCCCGTTGGGTGGCGTAATCGTCAATGATTTTCCCAAAAATAATCGGGTCTACCAGTGCTAGAACCTGGCTGATACCGGCTAGTAATAACGATAGAACGGCAAGCCATTGATAGGGCTTTAGGTAATTCCAGAGAATACGCATTGACTTATCTGAATTATGATCGAGTAGGTTTTGATCAGCTTTTGTTTGAGTATAGAGTCTATTTGACATCATCTTTTACGGTCTTGTGCTAACGTCACCATAAAAGCACAAACCATCAGCCATGCCTTACTGTAGCAGCCTAACGGAGTCAGAATGGGAATTAATTGAACCCATACTACATTAGCTATTGCCTACGAAGAAGCAGACGCTTACCATCCAACTGGACAAAGAGAGAAATCTTGGATGGAATCTTTTATCAATTAAAGAATGGCTGCAATTGGCAAGACTTACCTGCGTGACTTGCCCCCGTACTCAACCTTATATAGGCATTACAAGCAGTGGCGGTCTCCGTGAGTGATAGAAGAGCTGATGAGAGTATTACATTCGCAAGTGCGTGAGCAGGTCAATCGATTTTAGATTTTAGATTTTAGATTTTAGATTGACCCCACGGATAAATGCGGGGGCTTGAGGATTTTCGATTTTCGATTTGGGATTGATTCCACGGATAAATCACGTGGCGGGTACCATCAAGAAATTCGTGGTCAAAAAAAAGCCAAATGGACGACTTTGATCATGATAAACTCACTCTTCAGTTAAAAATACTTGTAATGCCAATATTGAATCATTCATGTTTGTGTTTCTACAAATCTATAAATGGTATTAAAAGACACTTAGCGGTTGATAGGCTTGGGTTTCCCTTCTTTACCCACGGAACTAAAGCTAGCGTATGAGATGATGCTGGTTAGATGGAGATGTTGAGTAAAAACATCGATTATTTCAAGTCTAAACCTGTAAATATTCCCAAGATTACGATTTTACTTGATCACGGCTATCACCCTGAACATCTCACAGAAGAATTAAAAAAGATTTATCCACAAATCATGACGAAAATCAAGTTTGAACTCTCGAACAAACCATCAAAACCAGACAAAAAAGTACAAAGAAAATCCGGATTTGTACTGGTTAGAGCCAGGTGGGGAAGAGAACGGTCAAATGCTTGGGTGGAAAGATGCAAAATTTTAGTCAAGAACTTTGAGAGAACTTTGGATAATGCGACTGCCAAGCTCAACCTTTGTTTTATTCGACTGATGCTTAAAAGGCTTGCACCCTCTTCTTAGATGTCAAATGGGTTCTATATAATGTTTTCACTCAGCAAGTGAGTTTTTTAGGGTAAATTTTTCGCGGGAATTCCATCCGAAATGTCGAACCTTTTTGGGGTTGACTTTCGGCAGTAATTGTGCCGTGGATCATCTTTACTAAAGAGGCACAAATAGCTAGTCCTAAACCGGTGCCTGAATAGTGACGGGTTGTGGTTTGGTCGGCTTGGTGGAATTTGTCGAAAATGTGGGGAAGATCGGTTTCATAGATGCCGATTCCTGTATCCTGAACACTGATAATTAGCCGATCGCTATTTAATTCCCGCACTTCAATGCCAATGCTGCCCCCAGGCGTGAATTTAACCGCGTTGGAAACGAGATTGACCAAAACTTGCCGCAGGCGCAACTTGTCATTAACTATCAACTGATCCTGCAAGCACACGCTGACGGACATTACCACATTCTTTTCGGTGGCTTGATTTCTGAATTCCAGGGCGACATCCATTACTAAATGCGCTAAATCAAATTCTTCAATTTGTAATTCTAGGTGACCACTCTCGATTTTGGAGAGGTCGAGGATATCGTTAATCAGCAGTAGCAGATTTTTGCCGTTATGTAAAATGCGCCCCACCATTTCTTTTTGCTGGGCGGTCAGCAGTTGTTTGTGCTGGCGCAGCAGCAATTGGGAAAAGCCGATAATCGAATTCATGGGAGTTCGCAATTCGTGGGACATGATGCCCAAAAATTGCGATTTTAACTTGGCTGCTTCTAGCAGTTGCAATTTTTGCTGTTGAAGGCGTCGGCCCTGATTTTCCAGTTCTTCCTGCTGGCGAATTAGCAGCTCGTTTTGCAAGTCTAAAAGCTGTTCCTGCTTTTTTAATTTTTCGATCGCCAGCGCGTTGTTAATTGCGATCGCAGCTTGTTTTCCCATCACCGCCAGCAGTTGCTGAGTATGCCGGTCAATCGCCGTGCTGTCTTTCCCGTTGCCGATGGCTAACACACCCAAACGCCCGCTTGGCCCCGAATCGATCGCCGCTGCACAAGCCGCCGCCGGCAGCAAGCCGTCGCTAGACTCCGACCGGCACAGTACAGACTCTCCCGTCGCAAATGCTTTCCACAGCAGCTTGTTTTGCACGTGCGGGGTTTTGCCCCCACCAAAGTTTTCCGTGCCCCCGACAGCGCTGAGTTTGAGGCCGCTGCAATCGGACTCCAGGAGAGCAACTAGGCAAAATTCCGCTCCTGCGATCGCCTCTACAGTCGCGTCCGCGATGGCTTGCAACAACTGACCCAAGTTACCCGCGCGCTGGCTCAACAGATTTGTAAACCGATCAATCGCGTGCAAATCCCGCCCCCCGTCCCTTAGCGTCCCGGCTTCGCACAACTTTTCTGCTTTGAAGTTGGCTTCCGAGCGCGCTTGAGGGGGCAAAAATTCTGATCCTGCTTGGGGATCCACTTGAGTTTGTTGCACCGCGTCCATATCTGTGTAGGTTCCCACCCATTCTAAAACTTCCTGACTCTCTGGATTAGCGGGCGTTGCTCTGGCCAGATTCCAGCGGTAAGTGCCCTGTCGCGTCCGCAGACGAAATATAATTTCGTAACTTGGCGGCGGGAACTCACCAATGCGCGACTTCGCCAACAGACGAGGACGGTCTTCTGGGTGGATCTGCGCCAGATAGCCGAAACCCAAAGCTGCTGCTGCTGGTACCCCCGTATATTCCTCCCAGCACTGACCTAAATAAGTCACCCAGCCATCGGCATATGCTTTCCAAATTATGTGAGGAGTTGCCTCCCACAGGCGATCGTCCTGAGTTTCGCGGTCGCAAACTTGCTGTTGGGGGGATGTTATTTCAGATACTTTGTGTAATATTTCCCCGTCGGAAAACTCTGAGGGAAAAGAGTTCTTGCCGTGATAGTGAGTCATAACAGGTTTTATAAATAACCATAGAACTTGAGCCCTAACACCGGCTAAAGACTCGTACTGCTAGCTTTATTTATTTTGACGGCCCAAGTGCCTCAAAATTTTTTATACTTTAAACTTATCCGGGTAGTGGTATCTTTACCTCTATCAAGGGGCGGACAATGAGATAATTCAGTTAAACTGTTGAAACATTGAGAGCTTACCTGTCCCGATGAAGGGTCGTGCAGGCATCGCCGCCAAAGAACTTAAAAATTAACTTGCTTTCTTGGCGGCTGCATGAGTATGCTTGAAAATGATGTGCGGCCTGTCAAACCATAAATCGGGACACATTCTCAAATTTACTCAGTTTGGCTGGGTCAGTTGACGATATTTTAAATGTTTAGCGGACTATTGGAAGAAAGATGAGTAAAATTCGCGTTGCTTTGATAGAAGACCATGACCTGACAAGAGTCGGCATCCGCACAGCTTTACAACAGCGTGACACTATAGAAGTTGTCGGCGATGCAGCTAACGCTACAGAGGGATTGAAACTGCTTCAGTCTTCAAAACCTGACGTGGCAATTGTAGACATTGGCTTGCCGGATTTTGATGGCATTGAACTTACACAAAAGTTCAAAAAATCGGTAGCGGAGTCCGATCCCGATACAAAAATTTTGATTCTGACTTTTCAGGACAATGAAGAAGAAGTTCTGGCAGCTTTTGCCGCCGGAGCTGACTCTTACTGCATGAAAGATATCAGCTTCGATCAGTTGTTGGATGTAGTAAAAGTAACTCACGAAGGTAACTCTTGGATCGATCCGGCGATCGCCCGCATCGTCCTGAAACAAGCTCGCACTCAGGAGTCCGCGCCGGAAGAACCGAAGGCTGAGGGCAAAAGAGTCACAATTAAGGCTGCCGAACCTGAGTTCAGTCACATCATTGAGACTTACCCTTTAACCGAGCGGGAATTAGAGGTTTTGGAACTGATCGTGCAGGGTTACAGCAATGCTGCAATCGCCGAAAAGCTGTACATTACTGTCGGTACAGTCAAGACTCACGTCCGCAATATTTTGAACAAGTTGTGCGCTGATGACCGCACTCAGGCAGCCGTTCTCGCCCTGCGTTCTGGCTTGGTTGGATGAAGCCTTATCATCTGGCAAAACCAAGTTAAAAGTAGGGTGCTGATGGCGCACCTTACCACCGAAAAAGTAGGTGCGCCATCAGCACCAATTGACTAATTGTTGGCGAAAAAATAGGGTGCGCCATCAGCACCAGCCGACGAATTGTTTATTGTTAGAATAATAGCATAGTTTCACTACACATCTATCCCAGTGCAGATATTAAAAAAAACATTTTAGAATTAAATCTACCTTAAGATAGATGCTTAAAAAATTTCATATTACTAATACTTATTGTTGAGCGATCGCAAGTTAGATAAATTTCGCTCGCACTGCCAATATTACGCGAGATCAATTCATAAAAAGCGCAGTAGAAGCAAGATTATCATACTTTTAGGAATAGTTAAGCCTTAAAGAAATTATACCCGCAGAATGATGCCTGAGTTCGCTTAAATTTGCGAAATTAAAAGTATCAACTGCTACTAAAATATTTTAGAAAGAGGTATTATGGCCGCTCCAATTGAATTTAAGTTATTTGCTCCCTACAATAAAGGAGCTGCTTTGATTGGCTCTTTTTCTAATTGGGAAGAGATTCCGATGGAAAAGGACGAAGAGGGTTATTTCCGCACCCGATTTGAGTTGGAGGATGGCGTTTATCAATACAAATTTCGCGTTCAGTCGAAAAGCTGGTTTCTGGAAGCAGATCAGTGGGTAGATGTGGTCGATCCCTACGCGACTGACATCGACGATCCTACTCAAAACGGCCTTGTTCGGATCAAAGACGGCGATCGCATTGTCGATACCTACGTCTGGAAACACGATGACAAACCGCTACCGGCCGATCGGGAATTAGTGATTTATGAAATGCACGTTGCTGACTTTTCCGGTGGCGAAGCAGACCCCCTCGCCCGCGGCAAGTACAAGCATGTCGTCGAAAAACTCGATTACCTAGTCGAACTCGGCATCAACGCGATCGAACTCATGCCCCTCAAAGAATACCCAGGCGACTACAGTTGGGGCTACAACCCCCGCTACTTCTTCGCTGCCGAGTCCAGCTACGGAACCACAGAAGAACTCAAAAACCTGATAGACGAGTGTCACGGCCGCGGCATTCGCGTCATCATCGACGGGATTTACAACCACTCGGAATCATCGGGCCCCCTGACTCAAATCGATCACGATTATTGGTATCACCACGAACCCCGCGATCCAGACAACAATTGGGGCCCGGAATTTAACTACGAATTTTACGACGAAAACTTAGGAACTTTCCCGGCGCGCAGATTTGCTGGCGATACAGTCCGCTATTGGGTTCAAGAATATCATCTCGACGGCATTCGTTTCGACGCGGCGCGACAAATTGCTAACTACGATTTCATGCACTGGATAGTTCAAGAAGCCAAAAATGTCGCCGGCCCCAAACCGTTTTATACCGTTGCCGAATACATTCCCGAAAATCCCAGCATCACCAATCTAGACGGGCCGATGGACGGCTGCTGGCACGACAGTTTCTATCACTCCATAATTCCACAACTCTGCGGGGACAATTTTGATTTAGAACGTCTCAAAGAAGTAATCGACTGCAAGCGGCAAGGTTTCTTGGGTTCTACGAATGTAGTCAATTATTTGAGTAATCACGACCACCATCGCGTTTTTGCCGAATTGGGCGATCGCGGAATTTTGGATGAAGCCGCCTTCAAGCGGGCGAAGTTGGGAACCGTGTTGTTAATGACAGCAGTTGGCGTGCCGCTGATTTGGATGGGCGAAGAATTTGGCGAATACAAAGGCAAAACAATTGAGCAAGCTAAAATTGACTGGACGCTGCTAGGAAATGACCTGAATAAAGGTTTGTGGGAATACTACAAAGGCTTAATTCACCTGCGTAAAAATAACCAAGCACTGTACACAGAAAACATCGAGTTTTTCCACGAAGACCCCGACTCAAAAGTTTTTGCTTATACTCGCTGGAACGATGAAGGTTCGAGAGTTGTAGTAGTGGCGAATATGTCGGAAAATTATCTAGCAGGTTACAGCGTGCCCCACTTCCCAGCAAACGGAACTTGGCACGAATGGACAGGGAATTATGATATTGAATCTGGCGATCATAATATTATGATTGACTTGCCGGAATACGAAGCGAAAGTGTTTGTTTGGCAGTAAGTTATCAGACCTCCAAAGCACTGATTCCCCATTCAAAAATATCAGGGCTGAAGTTCTTACTACCAACCAGAAAAAAATGTTGGTAGTAAGGACTTAAGTTTTTTCTTAATTCCCCCAAAGTCCGAGAACGGATTTCCTGACTACAAACTTATAAGGCAATACGCTTGGGTTAAAACTATTTATTCCTCGGAGATCCCCCTCGCATTCCCCTTAAGAAGGGGAGTAGGGGTTGACTTTGAGTAAGTTCTTTTCCCCCTCTTTTTAAGGGGGGCTAGGGGGATCGAGCTTAACTGAACCGTATTGACCTATAATGGTTATTTGACAGGCTCTGATCCCATTCACAACTCAAAACACAAACTCTTTTGTGTTCCACTTCCCGATTGTTAATTTAAACTCCTTATTTCCCCCGATTGATTTTCTAAGCACAATTGGGTTATAGCCGCCGCCGGTATTGGTTTGCTAAAGAAGTAACCCTGACCCATATCACACTGATGCGACTGCAAAAAGGCCAACTGTTCTGCTGTTTCCACTCCCTCAGCAATCACCTGTAAATTCAGACCTTGTCCCAAGGCGATCGCCAGTTTCACAATAGTAGCACCGCTGCTGCCGTTCACCAAATCAGCCACGAAAGATTTGTCTATTTTTAAATTATTGAGGGGAAAGTTTTTCAGAGACCACAGCGAAGAATAACCTGTGCCAAAATCGTCCAGAGAAATGTGAATTCCCATATCCTGCAACTGCTGCAATACCGACACCGTAAAGCTCACATCTGTCATGGCAATGCTCTCGGTAATTTCTATTTCTAAATACTCGGGATTTAACTTGGTTTCTGATAAAATTTCAGCGATGGTTTGTACCGTGTGAGGTTGCAGAAACTGGCGGGCTGATAAATTCACCGCTATCCGCATCGGCGGCAATCCCAGTAACTGCCACGCTCGATTTTGCAAGCAAGCAGTCCGCATCACCCATTCGTCAATTTGGCAGATTAATCCTGTTTCCTCAGCTAAGGGAATAAATCGATCGGGAGAAATCAAACCGCGTTCGGGATGCTGCCAGCGAATCAGAGCTTCCATGCCCACTATTTTGCCAGTATTTAAGTTTATTTGTGGTTGATAGTACAGCACAAACTCAGATTGTTTTAGAGCTTTGTAAAGATGATTTTCTAAGTTAAGATCCTCGGAGACTTTACTGCCGATCGCCTGCGTGTAAAACTGATAATTATTGCGACCTTTCTGTTTAGCTTTGTACATCGCAGCATCAGCATTTTTCAGTAAAGTTTCTGCATCTTCTCCGTCATAAGGAGCCAACGCAATTCCCAAGCTAGCCTTAATATAAAGTTCCAGACCATCAAAATCAAAAGGAGTGCTTAAACTCTGGATGATTAGCTGGCAAATCTTAGTTGCTTCCTCAGGGGTGTTGATATTGTACAGCAGCACAGTAAATTCATCCCCGCCCCAACGGGCCATCGAATCCCCCACGCGCAAACAGTTAGTCAAACGCCGAGATACACTTTGCAGCAATAAATCGCCCACTGGGTGACCGAGAGTATCGTTAACATTTTTAAATCTGTCCAAATCTAGAAAAATTACCGCCAGCATTTCTCCCTTTTGGTGAGCGCTAGCTAAAGCTAAAGACAGCCTTTCATTAAACAGTAATCTATTAGGTAAACCAGTTAATGGGTCGTGAGAAGCTTGATGTCGAATCATCGCCTCGACGCGCCTCTGCATTGCAGCCATGTACAGGTGAGTTCCTAAAGATTGTGCTAGCTTCTGTTCCTCGCTGGTCCACTTTTGAGCTTCGCCTGTTTTGATTTCTTTCCAAGCTGCAAAGGATTGTCGGGGACGATCGTTCCGGGCGTCCGAACTGCAACGGCCCGCCCACAAAATTTCGGTTTGTATAGGGCTGCGAAAAACGGTGAGACAGCCGATGCACTGTTGGCGGTATTGCAGCGGTACTGCCAAAAATGATCGAATGGAAGCTGCGACTAAATTGGCAGATACAGATTTAAGTTGAGGTTCTTTAGAAATATCGGAAATTGCGTACAAGTGCGGTACGAGAAAACTGGAAACATTGCTGTCAATTGAACTATAATGCTGGGAATATAGATTTTCAAAAATACCTAAGTGGCTGGGATGATTAGCAGTTTGTGATCGATCGCCTTGGTTGTCAAACCCCATGATCTGCTGCCAAAACGGGCTGAGTTCAAGGTCGATGTCCGTGGGCTGCTGGCCACAGGTATAAAGCAAAGCCGGCATATCGCCAAACTCGGCTGCAATGTAGAGTCGCCCTCCCGAACCATGCAAATGCTTGACTGTTTGTTCGAGAAGTGCTTTCCGAATTTCGTTGAGTTCCAGAGGAGAATGCAGCAAACTGGTAATTTGGTTGATAACGGCTTCGTCGCGCGCTTGCTGTCTAGCTTGACTGAGTAGAAAAGATTGGGCGATCGCAATTGAAAGTTGATCGACAAGCAACTGCACCATTTTCAATTCTCGATCGCTAAACCTTTTCGGTTGGCTGTGGTGAGACACCAACAGCCCCCAAAGGTGATTGTGATGCAAAATCGGCACCGTCAGAGAAGAACGTGCCCCCATAGCCTTCAGATATTCAGCGTGACAGGGGTCTACAGGACGATAGGTAATATCTTCAACTGCTAAAGTTTTGCCGGTTTCGGGACAATCTAACCGATTAATTGTTTGATGCTTCAATTCCACATCTACAATCACTCGCTGCCGCGCTTTGAGAAACATTTCCCGAGCACTATGGGGAATGTCGCCTGCTGGAAAGCGCAAGCCCAGCATAGAGGGCAAATTGTCGCCGTTGATGGACTCAGCAATGACCTCACCGCTACCGTCGGTCTCAAAGCGATAAACTTTTACTCGATCGCTCTCTAAAAAGCTGCGGATTTCTCGCGCAGTTGTCGTCAAAATCTCTTGAAGTTCTAAAGAGTTGCGAATGCGATTGGTAATTCGATTGAGTAAAATCTCTTGTTCTAAAGTCGATCGTGACATTTGTCTAACTTTTGTGCGGGCCATCCCTTTTGATCTCCCGAGCTGTTGACAGCATTTTTACGAGCCACAGTCTTCACTCGCCCTGTATTATACATTACAACACTTTCGCTCTGTCTAGGGTCTTGACCCAACTCTGGAGCGAGAAACTCGGTTTCTGGGGATATTTCGGCTTTTTCGACAAATTTCGGTAATAAACCGGGTTTTTCACCGCACTTACAAGGCAAGGAAAGAGCGCTCTGACAATTAGTGAGGACGAAAGTTCGATCGAGTTTGATCAGGACTCAAGTCCTCACTACAAAACCATTGCAGAGCTACAGGACAAAAGGTACAGAGAAACCGGGTTGACCAAGCACTATTGTACCCTCTGGAGGGAAAATACTGGTTCGTCAACCCGGTTGGTAAGTATTTATACTCGGAAATATGGCGTTAAGCCGACTCCCAAATTCCGCGAATTCTGTCCGGCAAAAAGCCAGCTATTTCCTGAATTCGCTCCTCGGACAGCTCATCCTTTGTTGCCGAAAATACAGCCGCGATCGCAGTTTCCGCTTTTACTCCTGAAGGAAGTGCGCCTTCTAGTTCCACCCTTCGTGCAAACAAATTGCCATCGATCCCCAAAGGTGCAGGCTCGCCGGTCAAAGGTTGACGCACCCGGCTGAGGAATCTCACCAGCGGATTGGTATCTTTCCAGAGGTCTGCTATTTCTTGTTGCAGGGTTTTGTCATCCGTAGGCAAAACTTCTTTGTGCAATTCAGATTCCACGTGATCGATTGCTTCTGTTGTCATCACATCGCGCATGATCCGGTACACTACTTCGGTAATGTCGCGCGCATCAAAAATATCCTCCAAGTGACCGTTTACCATCACTTTTTCCAAAAACGGCATATCCTTTGAAGCGATAGGAACTGCGGATCCTTCTTGGTGGAGCGAGGTCGGAGGATTCGTCTCCATTTTGTGTAACAGTTTGCGGCCTTTTTCTGTTAACTCAGCTTGTTGAAATGCCACTAAAGGCGGCAATAACTCAGCTCCTCCGTAAGGTTCTCCACTAAACTCCGCCTTGATAAATTCTCTTTGATTGAGGTAGTCCAGATGACCGAGCAATTCCGCTTCCGCCACCTGGTGACCGACATATTCTTCGGCTGCGTTCCTAATTTCCGACTCTCCCCTGCCGTTGCCGCTGCCAATCTTTTTGAGCAAAATGTAAGTCAGGTCGTCTCTGATTGGAATTGTCATTAAAACCTCCTAGGTTAATATCCGCTTAAACCCAAGTAAAAACTGATTTGCTTACTTGCTAAACTTGCGATAATTACTACTTAAAAACATTGAAGTCTAAACGCGAGTAACAAGTATCTCTCAGCAGGTGGAAGTTATTAAATTTAAGTTGCAGTTAGAATCTTCCTTTAGGTAGATCCATGTAGGGGAACCCACGTCTAATGTTGTTAGTATCATTAAAAGCTGTCGCCACTCTTCAATGCTATTAAGCGAAGATGCTTTATTAGTAAGATTTTCGGTATTTAGTGGGTGTTTTTACCAAAGCTGACGCACCAAGAGTGCCTAAGTTGGTAATTGGCGCTGGGACAGGTAGAATTAAGCAGTATGTGATGAGCTCAATCAACGGCGGTCGTTTTGCCTGCTGCTTGCAGCTATATTGTACAATCGGCTTATACCAGAAACTGGCCCTCGGAGAGCTACAAATACGAGCCAATCTGTTTCAAGTGCCGGAACGCCACTTGAGGAATGCCTCGGGGACAACTTTTTTGATCGCAATTAGAGCGGCATTTATGAACTACCCTCATTGGAACAATAAATTGGAATCCTCGTCTTTAAATCGCGGTCAACCCAGGGTTGACAAGCGTCCTTTAGTGTTGGCTGTAGACGACAATCAGGACAACTTAGAGCTGCTGACACAAATACTCGATTTATTCGGCTGCGAGTGCATGGGAGCCGTTGACGGGTACGCAGCTCTTTCAGCAGCAGTCGATCGAGTCCCCGACCTAATCGTACTCGACATTTGCCTGCCGGATATAGACGGTATGGAAGTAGTAAAACGCATTCAACAAAACCCCGCTATCAGACATATTCCGATTGTTGCTATCACAGCACTAGCAAAAGCAGAAGACCGCGATCGGATACTCCAAGCAGGCTGCGTGGAATACCTTTCCAAACCTTTTAATATCAAGGATTTAGAAATAATTATCGGCCAGCACCTCAAGTGTCAGGCGTTTTTAGTTTAGTTTTAGATTGATAAGGAGAATCGCGAATTTTAGGTGCAGACTCCAAAATGGCGATCGTTCCCGTGCGGCCAGTCTCCAAGGTCGCGTCGCGGAGCAAATCAGTGACTCCCACGCCCAAAACCTCTTTGATTAAATCTTTCAGTGACAGTTCCAGAACTGATTCTAATTGTGTCCGCACCTGCAAAGCCAAATCTTGCTGACCGTTCTGAGCCAGCAGTTTTTCGGGTTGAGTAAGCCCGTTTTCGATAACAATTATCAATTTGTTATCCAAAAGATTGCAGAGCGCCTGACTCGTTGGGTGTCCGAGTTGAGAGCGGTACAACGCTTGAATTCCCTGCGAAAGAGTCCGTTCTAATTTCCCACGAGTAGGTTCTAAGATTTCCCCTGTCATATTTTTTATTGAAACCATGATAGATAAAAAAGACTGTTAGCAGTTAACAGTGAGCAGTTAAGTTAACTATTAACTGCTCACTGCTAACTGTTAAAATAACCGTCGTGTTAGCCGACAGTAACTTCATTAGTTTCCACCCCAGTGGCACCCTTAACACCTTTAGCAATTGTCACCAACTTGTTGACAATTTCCTGACTGGGAACTGTACCTTTGAGAACCACCGTAGTGCCAAGTTGAGCCACATAAACAGTCTCAATATCCGCAACATCTGGATTTGCATCGAAAGCCTGAGCCACCCGTTTAGCTAAGCCGCTTTGATCGTATTCTCCATTCAAGCCCATGCGTTCCGGCGGGATTGTCTGAGCGCTCGCAGCAGGTTGAGCTTGAGCTTGAGCTTGAGCTACAGGTGCTTGGTAAGCAGGAGCGTCAACAGTTTCTTGATTTTCAAGTTTTTCTAAACCAAACAATCTTTTTAGCCAGCCCATAGAGTTTGTCCTCCGACAAAGTTTGTGTTAATTGACGTGTTAATTCACGGTTGGCAAGTCGCCCTGTAATTGTTATTCTCAATACCAGGAATTACGATCGCACTCTTGGATGCAGAAACCGAGTTTTTTTACAAAAAAGTATCGTTACAGCCATCCACCTAGGTATAAAAACCCGGTTTGTTGAGTTTGGTGCGCCCATCCTAAATACAATTTACTGTTGTACAACTACGCCGATCATCTGCCTGGAGACATAATTCTCCCGCTCTCAAACAAATACTTGCGCTGACCATTCCGGCAAATCAAACTCAAACCCTTCTTCCCCAACTTCTACTATTTTGTTATACATCCACTCGGGCCAAGTTCCCGCAGCCGGAAACTTAGGAAGGCTGTTACCAGATAGATAAGTATCCGAAAAATTAGCGACAACTACTGCTCGCGTTCCCTCATCGCTCCAACGGTAGTAAGCCAGCATTTTGGCTTCTGAATTTTCGTGGATGAATTCAATATTTTCGGTATAAACTGTCGGCAAATGTTCCCGCCGAATCACGTTTTTGTAGTATTCCAACAACTCATGATTTGGCTGATTTTCCAACAAAGACCATTGCAATTTAATCGGCTGGTTCGGAGTTTGCCGAGTAGATTGTCCAAACTCTTCGCCCATCCACAGCATCGGTATTCCTGCTGCTGTGACGAACAAAACCGCTCCCAATTTAGCGCGTTTAAAAGCCGCTTCTTGATCGATATCCCGAAAGCTGCCTTCGGCCAGCAAGTGCTCAAGGTCGTGACTGGCTAAAGAATTGATCACATTAGTTGTGGTTTAATAGCCTTGTTGTTTGGCATCCAGAACTTGCTTAAGCTTTTCGATATCGAAAGTCTTCGCCCCCAGATTTTCTATGGCAAAAATGCGAAAAATTTCGTGCCAGCACCAGTCCATCGGCCCGTCCGCAGTGACGAGTTCGGGAAGTTCGGGAAAGTGTTCTGCTATGTTATAAAATGGCTTGTTGCTGGCGTTTTTTTTCGCTTCGCCAGTTATCCAGTGTAGGAAATCTCGATTGTCCAACTGCCGCCCAGCATCGTAGCGAATCCCGTCGATATGATATTCTTGAATTCAATTGCAGCGGTCATGAATACCTTGTTTGCAGAACTTATATAGCAATCCTTGCAGGAGTCGTAAATTTTTTACCCCGCCCCAACCCTGCCCGCGGGTTCGGGGAGGGAGTAAGAAATTCACAAATGATTTAGGATTGCTATAACTGTAATTAGTATTCATTTTTACCATTTTGCAAATCTGTCGCCATCGTTCTTAAGAGTTAAACCTTTACCTCTTATGTTGTCAGGTACTTGGGGGCGCACCCGGAGGATTTAGTAGTGCGAAACCTACCGATTGAGTAAGGTGCGCGCCTAAGCAACCGGAAACCTGATTTAAATCAAAAATGTAGTTAAAGTAACTAAAAATTATTCAGCGCTGTTTATGAAAAATAGTCGGGACTGTTTTTAGTTCATAGTCTGAAAGCCAGGATTTTCCGTTGGTAGCGAACTTGCCTTGGAGCCTTGAACCCTTATTCTACCGTTGGCTATCAAAAACTGTGCGAAGTATTTTATGAAAAGTAATTTAACTTTTGATAAGTAGATAAATCGTGGTGAATATTTAAGATTTGTAACTAAAGAAACATTTTTTAGCGGACAGGAATAATACCGTAGAAAGATGTCATTTTATGCGGAAACAGCGAGGATCAGCTTGTAATTGTAAGGCAAGGGAAACCAGAAACATAAATCCTTTATTCAACTGGGTTTTCCTGCGACTTTAAGCCAAGTTTGAGCCGAGAATAGCAATGATTATTTTTGCTTATGTCTGGGCAGCACTTGTTTTATAGTTGTTGACCGGTAAACTTTGTAGAACCAAAATCAGCTTTAACGACTGCTGCTACCTCAGTAATTGGTAATTGGTGAAAATCTCATTCGTCCCTGTTACCCGTTAGATATTCCGAGCAGTGGCTCTAAAGCTCTAAAAGTTTAATGTGGGATGTTGGCGAATTACCGTTACTGTAAAACTCTGGAGTGTTAAAAATGCTAAAACAAATGTGTTGGTTGCCCAGACTCGGAGGCAAGGGAGAAAAGATATTGCACTTACGCACCGATGCCCGTCAGGGATGGCGGCCTTATACAGCTTTTCCGCAGTTCGCTGTACCCGACTACCGGGAACCGGGCGGTTCTAAGGGATGGGCAACTTATCAGAAGCTGAGAGTTCAAGGGTGGAATTTAATATCGACTGCCGAAGGGCAGCAGTCGATTTTTGGCGAACAGAAAAGTGCTTAAAAAATCAGAAACCGCAACAATAAAAGAAGAGGATTTTACCTCTTCTTTTATTGCTGCAGGACACAGAAACTGGGTTTTTAACCATCCTACTTGGTTGCAGCGGTAAGGTGGGCACTGTACACCCTACATACTTTCTTTTGAGATGTTTGCCAGTTGCAAGTAAATTAGGCGAGCTGCCTTTGTCTCTCTGCTGTTGTTGCTGCGCTATCAAACACCGGCTGGCGAGTTTTCAAGTTAAACCGATATCCGTGGGGGAGGATGTGCAACTTGGCCCCGCAAATCGCCAAACCCTCATCCTTCAAGCGTCCCTCAATATTGTCGTGGAGTTTTTCCGACTCGTCGATGACAGTTACAGCGCTTTCGCCAATGACTTCCAACTCGTCACCGTGGACTAAAATAGCTGTATTTTCGTCAATACCAAATCCCAACACAGCTGGTTGCAGCAAAAGTGCCGTAACTAAGCGTCCCAGACGACCTCGTTGGGCGAAATGCTGGTCGATGACAACATCGGGAAGGAAACCCATTCCCGGGCCCATTGCTACCACATCAACGCGGGGATTTGTCTCGGAGTCTCCTTCAATAATCATCATGTCTGGCATCATCGCCGCGCCGGCACTGGTGCCGCCAATGATTATCCCTTCAGAAAAGCGTTTGTGCATAGCTGCGTCGAGTTTTGTGTCTTTCAAGCAGCTAATAATCCGCGCTTGATCTCCGCCGGTAAAGAATATGCCAGTGGCTTGTTCGATCGCTTCTAAATAATCTGGATTGTTGGCATCTTCCGGTCTCTGGGTGTCAATAACTTGCACATCTTGAGCGCCGAGTCGCTCAAACACTCGGATGTAATTATCTCCTACTTCTCCCGGCAAGCTTGTTGCAGCAGTCATGACAACAATGTGCGCTTTAGTGCCTCCGGCGCACCGCAAGAATTCCCGCAGAATTTTGCAGTCCCCCTCTTTGTCTTCCGCGCCACCAATAATTAGCAACTTTCCCTGAGTTTCCTGGCTCGCCATATTATCTCCACTTTTAATTTATTAAATTTCACTAAAACACAAAATTCCTTTGTCCGAAAACTGCCAAAAGGTATATATAGATACACAAAACTCTCATACTTCTACCACTCCAGGACGCACACAGCTCAAGCATTCGGGTAGATGTTTACTCTTGCCATGGCTGTAACAATGTTTTTGTTAAACAGTCTTGGAGACACTAGATTAAAGAAACCGGTAATAGGAAGGAAAATTCTGCGTGTGAACGGAAAAATTTAACTGAGAAACCCCGGTTTCTGAGAGAGCTTTTGTGTCCGGGACGGGTAAAAAAAACCGGTTTCTGCGTCTAGAACTATCTATTTAACTCATCCTCGATGAGCGACACAACAAACTTGCCCCCCCTAACAGCGAGATAGGAGGGGTTAAGAAATGAGCTTAAATTACAGGGCTGACGCGCGCGCGGTGATCAATCCGGTTTCTGACCCGATCCTTTGCTAATCCTCCTCTTATTGCTCGTAGAAATCGGATTGATGAGCATCAGTCCTAGATTAGTCCGATCGCCATTTAGTGCGATCGCTCGATCAAATTGCTCAATATGGTACTCGCCCGTTCTAAAGGTAGGTGTCTGGGTTTGCCGTTCCAGACAATCTGATATTCGTTGCTGTTTTGACCATCGCCGTAGCCAGAAATTAGCTTCCGGTGAAAAGCTTCCTCAGCTAAGTGATGAACTTGGTCCCTGAGAGCAGTTTGTGCGATCTTCATAATTTGCTGCCTCTTAAATTTTCTTTCACTGTCATAAACAATTATAAGTGCACAATGTACCTCTCAAAAGTTAGAACTTTTTTTTGGATGGCAGGAAGTCGTCATTAGTTATAAGTGCTTAGTTATGAATGCTTAGTCATGAATGCTTAGTCATGAATGCTTAGTCAGATGTTGAAGGAAGAAGGAATATTTTCCCACTCTCCCCCTCTCCCATCTCCCCTACTTTCCCACTCCCCCACTCCCCCACTCCCCCCACTCTCGCAATGCTGAGGCAGAATTGGTCGGAGTATTTGTCTCAACTGAGCAGTGCAATAATATCTATGCCCCCAGGTAGTATCCCCTGCACCGACTATAAAGTTAACGTAAAAAATTAGCTCAAAGGAGGTTAGAAAATGCTGCAAGAAAAAAGCACAGAAACAGCACGCATCAATGCTCGGAAAACCGATATTTTTGATGTTTTCAATTTCAAACACTATATCGGGCCCAACCCTTATTTAGACACAGCCGCTTTAGTTTTCGATTTAGCGGTGACGGGCGCGAGCGAACCTTTGCCGATCGCCCATTACCAGAAAATTATTGGCGATCGGTACCCGCAACTGCTGCACGAAACTTTCTCGAACCACGCCCAACTGTTCGGCCGTACCACCTCAGAAGTAGCAAAACTTGACATGGGTTTGCACTTCCAACACTGGAACGTCAAGCCGTTTTCTCACTTTAACAGAATCAGCATAGAAGCACTTCACGCCCGCAGCGCCAGAGCTGTAGTTTACGCTGTTTGGGATTGGTTTGAAGCCATCAATCAAAATCAAGATTTTCCCTTGGAAGCACAAATGGGCGCGCTGCAAAGTATGTTCCGGCAGTCAGTTTACGGAGGCCCGACAGTTTATTCGTTAATGCGATCGGCATCCCAAAAAGGCATTCCCGTATTTTATCTGTGGGATGAAGGATTGATGCAATACGGGTACGGCAAAAAACTGGTTCGCGGCTCTGCAACTACTTTTGATTCAGACAGCCACTTAGACTCCGATTTTACCACGCGCAAAGACGATTGTAAAGCTTTTCTCGCTACATTAGGCTTTCCTGTTCCCAAAGGCGATATCGTCTCTACAGAAAACGGAGCTGTTGCAGTTGCTAAAGAAATTGGCTACCCAGTTGCTATCAAACCAGTAGTCGGTCATAAAGGAATTGGCGTCACAGCAGATGTCCGAGATGCTGAGGAATTGCAGGCGGCTTTTAAAAGAGCAGTTAAGGCAATTCCTGAAACAGAACCGGTGCGAGTAATTGTAGAAAATAGCATCAAAGGATCGGATTTTAGGCTGCTGTGTGTTGACGGCAAATTTGTTTCGGCAACTGAACGCCGACCCGCTTGGGTAACAGGTGATGGCAACTCAACAATTCGCGAATTGATCCGCCGTGAAAACCGCAAATCCGAACGTTTGGATACGCCAACTTCGGCCCTGAGCAAAATTCAGTCCGACGAAGCTATGGAAATGTATCTGGCAGAACAAGGGCTGTCATTGGATAGTGTGCTAGAGGGCGATCGCACAGTGGCTCTGCGTAAAGTCGCCAATCTTTCCGCAGGCGGCGTCAGCATCGACGCTACCCGCACTATTCACCCGGATAACATTGTTTTGGCTCAAGATATCGCCCTACATTTTCGGTTAACTTGTTTGGGGGTTGATGTGGTAACAGAAACTCTCGCCAAATCTTGGAAAACAGGCAATTTTGGGATTCTCGAAATCAATGCGGCGCCGGGAATTTTTATGCACCTAAACCCGGCTGTCGGCGAAGGGGTTGATGTGCCTTCGCATATTATCGAAACTTTCTTTGACTCGGGAAAATCAGCCAGAATTCCGATTATTACTTTCAACAGAATTTCGGTGCATGAACTGCAAGAAATAATCGATCACATTCTGTTGCAGCATCCTGATTGGACGATCGGTGCTGTTTGTCGCGGTGGACTTTTTGTTAACCGTTCTGAAAAAGTTTTGAATAAGAATTACCATCTTAACGTGCAAAGTTTGCTGCGGAATCCCAAGCTCGATTTGTTAATTGCTGAATATCCCGAAAATATTTTGGAAGCTGAGGGAATGTTTTATCGGGGCAGCAATATGGTGGTGCTGGACAATCCGGGGGAAACGGAGATGATGTTGGCCAGAGAAAGCACTGATGATGACACTGTTGTGGTGAGGGAAGGAAGTAGTATTTCTATTCGTCGCCAGGGGTTGATCGAACAGTATACTCTGGGGGATGATGAACCGTTTACACGGGTTTATTTGAAAGAAATAGGGACTGTTTTGTAAGCTGTTCCAAATTTAAGTTGGCTTTGTGGGGCGGGTACTCAATACCCGCCCCACAAGATCAAGGCTTTTTCTCGTTTCCGGGTTCTTCCGGGGAAGGAAGTTGGAGAGCACCCAGATTGGAACTCGCTTCGTTACACTTAGTTACAATTGGTTTCAATTCCTCAGTCGTGGATGCACTATTTCTGAAAAACCCCGTTTCTTCCCAGGTTTCTCGTTCCCAAATCAATATTTTCGTAGAAATTCGGTTGATCGGGGTAAGTCCTATTCCTGCAATCATAAGTTTTTAGACAATCTGGTTTGTACGCTGTGGATCGTGCTATCAAGGAATTTCACAAGTCTTTAAACGAATTACACTCGGATAGCAGAAGGTTGGGGAATATGAATGTTGCGGGCAATTGGTTTAATTCGCTGACCGAAAGTTTACTGTCGCACCGTCGCTACATTCCAGCAGCCCTGACTCTTTGCACAGGTACGAGTTTGTCATTGGCAGCCGCAGCCGTTGTGTGGCATGGGGAAAACCAACGACTGCAAGCTCAATTTCATCAGCAAGCCGATCGCCTGAGTGTGGCATTGCAGCAAAGCATTAACAAAAATTTAGAATTTCTGTACTCACTTGAAGGATTCTACAGGGCATCTACTGAAGTTACCAGAGAAGATTTTAAGCAATTCGTTCAACCTGCACTTGCCCGAAATGCGGCTATACATTCTGTTAACTGGATTCGGCGCGTGCCGGCTGCCCAAAAAGCAGCTTACGAAGCCGCAATTCGAGCCGAAGATTTTCCGGCATTTCAAATTTACGAGCGAACTCCTGACAAAAAGCAGGTCAAAGCAAAAGTGCGATCGGAATATTTTCCAATTATTTACAGAGAAGCACTAGAAGAAGATAACAAAGTGATCGGTTTTGATGTTGCCTCCAGCCCCGATCGCAAAGCAGCTTTAGAGAAGTCGGTGAATACCGGGAAAATAGCTGCTTCGGCGCGGATTAGATTAGTCAGCAACAATCAACCGGGATTGCAAGTATTTCTGCCAGTACCCCGCCGCTCAACTTCTGCTGATAACTCGGTCAACGGCCGCCAAAACTTCATGGGAGTTATTGCGGGTCTGTTTCAGATTACCAATATGGTCGATTTCTCTTTAGAATCGCTAAATTTAGACAAGATTAATTTTTACCTATACGACAACTCCGCTACAGAGAAAGAACGCTTTCTGGTGCGCTACGACTCACAAGCTAAGCAGTTGATAGATAACCCAAAACACGAAAAGCCCGAGTTAACTAATCTCGGACAAATCTGTCAAATTTCTAGTGATTGCACTCGCTTATTTAACGTAGCAGACCGCCAGTGGAGGCTGCTAGTTTTGCCAGGGAAGGGGTACAACGGTATGAGGACGCATCAGGGTTCGCTGGCAATTTGCGCGATCGGGCTATTGATGACTGGCAGCTTGACGATTTACCTGTTGATGTCTCTAGAACGTACCGCAAAAGTAGAACAGCAAGTGTACGATCGCACCATTCAACTAAAACAGCGCACCGCTGAACTAGAAACAGCACTAAAAAATTTGCAGGAAGCTCAATTTAAACTAATCCAAACTGAAAAGATGTCCAGCTTGGGGCAGTTGGTGGCTGGAGTGGCCCACGAAATTAACAACCCTGTCAACTTCATCTCTGGCAATCTGATCCATACAGGCGCATATACGCGAAACTTGCTGGAACTTGTGGAAATATACCAGCAGCAATATCCGAACCCAACGGCCGAAGTGCAAGCGAAACTACAAGAGATTGATTGGGAGTTTATCAGTGAAGACTTGCCTAAAATCTTAAAATCTATGAATATGGGAGCAGAACGCATCCGCCAAATCGTCCTTTCTCTGCGGAATTTTTCACGTTTGGATGAAGCTGAAATGAAGTGTGTTGACATTCACCAAGGCATCGACAGCACCTTGATGATTTTAGATATTCGACTGAAACCCCAATCTGGTTTTCCTGGCATTCAAGTCATCAAAGAATACGGGGACTTGCCCTTGGTGGAGTGCTGGGCGGGACAATTAAACCAGGTATTTATGAATGTTTTGAGCAATGCAATTGATGTTTTATATGAAGAAACAAGTAAATTTTTACCTAATGGTAAAACTTCCTATGATTCGGCTTTTTTACCTAAGATTAGGATTCGCACTGAACTTTTAAGTTCTAATTGTGTATGCGTGCGAATCGCTGACAATGGAACGGGCATGACGGAGAATGTCAAAAAACGTTTGTTTGATCCGTTTTTTACTACCAAGCCTGTAGGCAAAGGTACTGGCTTGGGATTGTCTATTGGCTATCAAATAGTGGACAAACATCAAGGTTCACTCAGGTGCCTCTCGGCTCCGGGAGAGGGAACTGAATTCTGGATTGAGGTGCCGGTGCGGCAACAGTCTAAGCAATCTGTTTCTAAGGTTTCACCTGCGGTAGGTGCCAGTTGGAATTAGCGGAACACATCTCACTTCTAGCGGAGTCTTACTGGGAGCATGTCAATGAAAGCAGCCAAGCGAGAAATTGGAGTTTGGAGCCAGGAGACAGGAGCCAGGAGGAATGAGTCAGAAGAAATGAGCCAGGAAGCAGGAGCCAGAAGAAGTGTTTTTACAAATATAAGAGGCTCCATAATTCCTGTTTAGAAAAGGTGAACTATCCGCACTCTACTTGGGAAAGGTGCGGATTTCGCACTCTACTGTTAACAGTTAACGGTCAACTGTTATACTTATAAGTGCGTGCTAATTTCAGTCGAATATTGCCGAAAACAAATATCTTGGGTTTTACCCACTACGGTTCAGTTAGTGCTAAAAAAACAGATTGTGCGTAGTGCGTAGGTTGGGCGGAGTGGAACGAACCATCCGTTTCACTCCGCCCAACATTTTCGCTACAATTTTCCTTAACTGAACCGTATTGGGGTTTTACCCGTCGTGACAATTTATAATTGTAGCGATGCCAGATTACCAATTATTAACTACGATGTCTTTACAATCTATTAGCATTCCGCCAACAACCGATCGCAAACCTGTTGCTTTGATTGTCGCTTTGCACGGATGGGGTGCTAATGCTCGGGATTTGACTTCCTTAGCACCGGCTTTCAATTTGCCGGATTATCAGTTTGTGTTTCCCGATGCCCCATTTCCCCATCCGCAAGTAAGGGGTGGCAAAGCGTGGTATAACCTTCAAAGCAAAGACGCTCAGGGATTGGTAGAAAGTCGGCAATTGCTGAGGGAATTTTTGCTGTCTTTGGAAGGCAGCACGGGTGTGCCTTTGTCTCGCACAATTTTAGGCGGTTTTTCTCAAGGTGGAGCGATGACTCTAGATGTGGGATTGACTTTGCCCGTAGCGGGTTTAATTTGTCTGAGCGGTTATTTGCACCCGATTTCGCCAGTTGCTGGGAGTGCTTTGCCACCTGTTTTAATCGTGCACGGTACTCAAGATACTATTGTGCCTGTTAGTGCTGCTGTGCGATCGCGCGAGAGTTTGACGGCTTGGGGAGCTGCGGTGCAGTATCAAGAATTTAAGATGGGACACGAGATTCTGCCGGAAGTTATAGATGTAATGCGAAGTTTTGTTGTAGAAACTGTGTCGAAATCTGATTAAAGGTTTAGGATATAGTATGGCGGAAGTCTCGGGCAGGGGAAAAAAATGAAAACTTTAACCAAAGCATCGCGCGATATTGCTGTACTTACTTCTCAGGACGTGGCAGAATTGGCTGTCCGTTTGGAAGTTGACGATTATACAGATCCTTTTGAGGGATTGAATGATTGGCATTTGTTGCGATCGCTTGCCTTTCAGCGGCCGGAGCTGGTTGAACCTTATCTCCACCTTCTGGATATGGAAGCCTACGACGAAGCATAGGCTTAAAAATCTAGCTCAAAAATTAAGGGCGGAATTGAGGAAGAAGTTAGCAGCATATTTTGTTGTGAATTGAACAGATGAGTTATGGATTTTTATCTATTTTCATCTTAACTTCTTTCTTGATTCTTTTTTATTAACAAATGACATGAATGGCAGACGAATTTTAATCGGCGTTAGTGGCGGGATTGCGGCTTATAAAGTTTGCGAAGTAGTTTCAACTTTAGCAAAAGCTGGAGCGGAAGTTAAAGTTATTCTTACTGATGCTGCAGGGGAGTTTGTAACGCCTTTGACTTTTGCTACTCTTTGCCGGCATCCAGCTTTTACTGACAAAGATTTTTGGCAAGCAAGTCACGGGCGCCCCCTGCATATTCAACTGGGAGAATGGGCGGAAGTTTTTGTGATTGCTCCTTTGACAGCTAATACTTTGGCTAAGTTGGCGGGGGGTTTTGCGGATAATTTGCTGACTAATACTGTTTTAGCTTCTACTTGCCCAATTTTGCTGGCACCGGCGATGAATACGGATATGTGGGAACAGCCGACGGTGCAGCGGAATTGGCGGGAAGTGTTGACTTATCGGCGCTATCATGCTGCGAATCCGGGGGCGGGAATGCTGGCCTGCGATCGCGCGGGTGTCGGCCGCATGGCAGAACCTTGTGAGATTTTGTTTCATATTGAATCGCTGTTGTATGCGAAGGGCGATCGAGATTTAGCGGGCCTTCGGGTGTTGATCAGTGCGGGAGGAACGCGGGAACACCTCGATCCAGTGCGGTTTATCGGCAATCCTTCCACGGGCAAAATGGGCATAGCTTTAGCGCAAGCTGCACAGCATCGGGGCGCGACTGTGACGCTTGTACACACTATAACTGGGGAATTGCCGCTCTCAGGTATGCGGGCGATCGCAGTTACCAGTGCACAAGAAATGCGGCAGGCGATGCTGCAATGTTTTCACGATGCGGATTTGACGGTGATGGCTGCGGCGGTAGCAGATGTGAGGCCGGCTGAGTACAGTAGTGAGAAATTGCCGAAGCGATCGCTCCCGAATTGTTTACCGTTGGCACCGGTAGCGGATATTGTGGCAGAGTTGGGAAAATTGAAACAGCCGCACCAAAAATTAATCGGGTTTGCAGCACAAACTGGGGATATTGTCAAGCCTGCTTTGGAGAAATTGCAGGCGAAGAAACTGGATGTAATTGCCGCAAACCCGATCGATCGAATAGGTGCCGGTTTCGGCAGCAATACCAATCAAGCAATATTAATTAATGCCGCCGGAAAGCAAGTAGAAATAGCACCTTGCAGCAAGCTAGAAATGGCTCACCGATTGTTAGATTTTGTGATGGAAGGGTGAGGGCGCGATTTACTCATTAACTGGGATTAATTACTACTGGTTCGGACGATAATTCTGATTCCCCAAAATCCGTTGATTCCGAGTCAGCCGACAACTCAGTATCTGCGACAGTAATTTCTAGTTTAAATCCTAATGCTTCGAGCAGTGCTACCAAACTATAAATTTCCGAACCGCCGCTTTCAGTCAGCATCTTGTCGAGTTTTTCGTGATGCTGTTTTGCTGACTCCGAAAGAGCATTCATCCTGATTTTAGCCTCAATCACCTTTCTGATGGCATTTCTCAAAAGTGCGGGTTCAGGGTCTTTTTCTTCCAAGATAGCCCCGATAAAACCACCAGCGTGTTCGGCATCTTTGAGAGATTCAATTAGGGACTCGCGGTAGCTATCGCTGGTAGGCATTTTCATTTCTTTCATAGTCTGCCGAATACTCCTTCGCTTTGAGAATATCTTGTTCTTGGGTACTTTTATCCCCACTACAGAGCAGAAGCACAATTGTCGCTCCTATTTGTCTAAAATAAATCCGGTAGCCAGGGCCGTAGTTAATCCTGAGTTCGCAGACACCATCTCCGACTGACTTATAATCCCCCAGATTGCCGAGACTAACTCGCTCAAGCCTTGCATCAACCTTAACTTGGGCTTTGCCATCTCGTAGGGCGTAGTACAACTCTAAGAAAGGAATTCTGCCATCCGGTCGGATGTAACGTCTAATTTCCCTGGGTTGTATTTCCATAATTTTATCCTAATTCATTAACAATTCCTATCGTAAGCGCGATGACAGTGCATTAAGTGGGCCAATAAATCATACTTAAGACAGAGGTATTCGATCGACAAAATAGTAAACCTTGTTTGAGGAAACAAAGTTTAAATCAAACAGGGGAGTGTGAATGAATTTTAAATCGATCGCAAAAACCAATCTACTATTCGGCAGCCTGATAATTAGCCTCGGATTGCAAGCACTTCCAGCAGCAGCGCAATCAGTCACCGACGCGCAAGTTTCCGCCCTCGTAGAAGCGCTGCGACAAGCCGCCCCGCCACAAGCAGCAAATGACGGAATGTACAGTCAGTGGCAAGTTTTACCGAACAATATTTCCCGCTGGGCAAAATTCTGTACCAAACAAGATTTAACACCGCAACAATTTGAGGCCGACGCGACAAAAGCCAAATCAATTGTTACCTGTATCGTGGGCGATTTGCTGCGCGACGAATACAAAGCTAGCAGCAACAATGAAACAGCCGCTGTACGCCGCGCAGCTTGCTGGTGGATGACTGGGGACTCCGCAGCTTGTAAAAGTGGCGCAACTGCTACTTATGCCGATAAAGTTGTCAACGTTTACCAGCAGCAGCGGGCTAAAAAGTAAAGTTTGTGCTGGCGGAATTTAGATTTTTTTGACCGCAGATGGACGCAGAGGGTTTTGTGCTGATGGACAGATAATAGCGATTTGATATCAAATTCAATTATCCTATAAGCGCCAAAGATTCTTGAGAACATTAATCAGCTCTTTCTGTCGTCGAGCGATTACTTCTGGCGTCCATTCCTGTTCCCGCAGCACTTGGGTAGTAAGCACAAAGGGTGAAACGCCCGTTTTAGTAGTGAAATACTTCTGCTTTTTCACATCAAAATCATAATTTTGTGCCAGACTGTTTTTCGCACGAGATAGCAAAACTAAGTTGCCAAGACGATGCACATATTGATCGCGCTCTTGCTGACTAGGAAACGACTTCATCCACTCACTATTAGCCCCTGGATTTTGGGGAAGTACGTGCTCGACAGTAATGTTGGAGAAGTTGTAAGATGCTTCACCTTCTGATAGAGCAGCATCTAGGCGCACCAAAACATAACCACGAATTTTTTGAATTAGGTAAAGGTCACTATCGAGGACTCTAAGGATATTGTTTGACTCTTCAGGAGTAAACTGGAGCGGTGAATTGGAATTGAATAAATCTTCTTCTTGTTCAATAGCAGTAAGCAATCTGCTGTAACGTTCAATCCGTTCATTGATATTGGCGCGGACAATCATTAAACCTGCCGCTAGGCGGTCTAAATCTGTAAAAAAACGCACCAAATTATCCGGGTTATTACGGTTGCGCGATAGGTAGAAAATGGCAGGCGGTATCCAGTCAAAATTATCAATTCTGTCTAAATATTTAAATAGTTGATTAATTTCCTCGGCACGCCGCTCGCTTTCATAGGTTAAGTTTTGAATTTCGGAAAAAGCCTTAGCATAAGGATCTAAAATTTCATCAATGAATTGCTGAGACCCTGCGGCAGGATTGATGTTTTCCTGAAACTCTTTAAGGATACTCTTGCTAAGTTTTTTCTTTTCCTTAATCATCCGAATATGAGAAAACAAGTCTTTGAATAACTCGCGTCCCAGCTCCTCCTCGGTATCTTCCCACTTTTTAGTATATTTTTCTTTTTGCCCTTCTGGTATTTTTCCAATAATGTCCGCTTTCAAGATATCAGTTAGGGAGAGATCCAATCCCCTGTTGTTCAACACAGAAAATATCCGATATGCAGAGTCAAAGTCAGGCGTAGAAACCACTACCAAGAAGCACTGGGTAATCAGGAACTGGGCAAGACGTATACGGTGGGATTCCGCGATAGTCTGCAAACGTTGCAAGAATAAATGTGCATTTTCTTTAATAAGCTTCTGAGTATCCATCAGCTCAGCATTGTTCAATTTTTGGAGCTTGTTAATACCACCTTCATTTTGAATATATTCCTTGAAAAATTCTGCATCTCGCTCGCGCAAAGTCAGACGGTAACGATTATCTATACCCGCGATTAAGCTGCCTCTTTGGTATAGATAAGTGGTCAAGTCATTGGCGTGTTCTGTTGGCAATGATGCTCGGAGAGCAGCTAGTAGTATGGTGAGAGTTGTTAGACGTTGCTGACCATCTACAACTTCAGCATCTGGCGGCCCAGATTTGATCAAAACAATGCTGCCTAGAAAGTACGGGTTGAGTTGATCAATCGTGTCGTTACCATCTCCCAATGATGTTAGGAGGTCTTCCAGCAGTTCTCCAGCTTGCTCATTTGTCCAAGCATAGGGACGCTGGTAGAGGGGAATGGTAAACATAAAGTCATCGCTAAAGATTTTCCTAATGGGGTGTTCCTCACCCTTGATGCTGACACGGTTCATGCTTGGTTCCTGTGTTAGGTGTGGTTGGTAATTGCTTCCCGAAAGTCAATTTTCCCTGTTGCTAGAATACCATGCTCAAGCTTGGAAAGGCGAACTCTCATCTTAGCCTGTGCAGGCTGGTTTCATTCGTCCCGCTGTAGGCTTCAATCTGCGGCTGAATTACCCATTTTCCGCCTGACTTCTCATCAACTTTTGCACGCTGGCTAAAGCCCGATTTAATTCATAACTTTTTCTTTCTGAATTCTGCAAAAAAGCCTGCTGTTCTTCTTCAATCATTACCACATCCTGCCGCACCAAACCATCTAATAACTTTTGAGCAGCACCGAAACAACGATCTTTGATAAACCTGCGAAACCAAACAGGCAATTTGTGCAGTCGCCAAAACGCATTTAATGAGGTAAAATGAATTAAATAAGCGCGAGTTGCTGTCTCGCTCACCGGACAAACCAAGCAGTAAATCTTAAAGTCGCTCCCCAAAGTTGAAACCCAGTGTGGGTAAACATAACTCACCTCCAGCGGTTCCGGGTGCAGTCGGCGCAGAGATTTAAAAAATAACTGAGAAATTGACCAAATTTTATCTATTTTGTAATAACTTTGTGCCTGATAGCGAGCAGTTACTTGATGCTCGTTTTCTTCTAAAGTATCTAACACGGGATTTGCCCAAGCTTGCCAATCATCATGCAAGTGTCCGTGGTACATATCCATCAAATTTTCAATTAAAAATGAATAGTGTGCCTGACAGTCGATGACTGAAACAGTGGCAATATAATTGAGATGTTCCCACTCGGATAAATCTAATAAATCTATTTTTTCGGCTTGCGTTTCGTCGCCGGGAAACAGCCAGATAAAACCGTTTTTTTCCTGGACTGGGTAGGAGCGAATTTTGCAGTTAGGTAGCTTTTGATTTTCTGCTAAATAATCGACTTCGGCGCATTCTCCCCTGGCATTTAACCGCCATCCGTGGTAAGCACATTCGATTAAATCGCCTTTAACTTGGCCGTGGCTGAGTTTAACTTGCCGATGGGGACATCTATCTTCTAAAGCGTTGATTTTGCCGGCACTGTTGCGGAAAAGTACGATCGCCCGATTCCAGATTTTCGCAGCGACGGGCTGAGTTTGCACCTCGGTGCTGCGGGCGATTGCATACCACCGACCGAGATTAATGCCCAACTCGCGGATGTGAGTTTTTTCGCCCCTTACAGAACCCGATTTTATCGCGTTGTTTTGCATTACAAATGTTCCCAGATTACGCCCATAAAACAACCCAATTTTACAAAATAACAGCCCGGAAAGCAACGACCGTAAATTTTTCTAAATCTCCCTTCTGACAAATACCTGTCGCTAGCTAAATGTTTCAACCAGCTTGGCGACACTCTAAATCTTAATAATCTTAAAGCATTGCGAAATCCGTAGGTGGAACAGTCGGCCTTAAAATCTCTCGCTGCCCCTAATATGTAGCCTATTGTAGCAGGTGTCTCGACTTCCGATATATTATCTAAAAAGACGATTTTTCCGTGCGGATTTAACAATTTTTTAATTGCAGCGAGGGCGGCAGGGAGGTTAGGCAGGTGGTGAAAAGTAGCAGCACTAACTATTAAATCAAATTTGCGATCGAGCGCTAATTGACTGGCATCCATTTGGAGGTATTCGATATTAGGGGCTGAGCGTTTTTGACGGGCGATGTCCAGCATTTTTGCTGATAAATCGACGGCCACTACATTATCGTAATACTGGGCTAATTCAAAAGCAAGAATTCCCGAACCGCAACCAATATCTAATACTGCACCTTTGCTGGCCGATAAATTTTTAGTAAAGAAATCGTTCTGGCTTTGCAAGGTGGCGGCGAAATCGTATTCTGTTGCAAAAGCATCAAACATTACAGATTTATTGCGAATTTTGCAGTTACTCTTCAGCATCTATTATTGCTTTATACTCATTCAATAATATTTTAACCGTATATCCACCCCCCTCAACGCAGATATTTTTTTTGTTCGCAAGCTCTGCCTTTTCTCTTCAGGGAAACCACACCCACAAACCATAACTCATCTTAAAAAAAGAATGCAACTGTAGGAAAGCTCAAAACCCTTGTTGAATCAGTCATTACCATTTATTCAAATCTAAAATCTAAAATCTAAAATCTAAAATGGTATGACAGGGGCCGGGTTTCACCGACAATACCAGCCGATAATTGACGATTTATAAAACGCCCCCCGCTGCCAAGTTTAGAGTTTTAACACGCCTTCGGGATTCACCGTCAAGAGCGATCGCCTCTGCAAACCCTCCTGGTATAAAATAGCATTAGCTGCCAACAAACCGCTGCTCACTGCCCTTTCCATTAAACCGCACGGAAACGGCATTTTTACCCAATCTCCCGCAAACAAAAGATTAGGTACAGCGCAGCAAGTCTCCGGGCGTTCCGCATAACTACCGGGCGGATATCCAGAGAAATTCTTTTGATTTACCAATTCCCGGTGCAGCATACTTGCCTCTTTTAATTCCGGTACAATTTCGTACAATTCTTGCTCAAAAGTCGCCAACAAAACTTCCTGATTCGGAAATTCCTTCTCCTTGTAACAATAAGCGTGCAGTTCCACTACACTACCGCCAGTTTCCTGATTCCACTCGATGAACTGATCCTGAATTCGGTGGTAAAGCGTAATGCTGTCAGTCAGTTTGTAGCCGGAAAGCGAACTGAAATTGCTGTGTTCCCAGGGAAATTCGCGATCGAACCAAAAACGCCCCACGGCAAACGGATCGGCTACTTTCAAGCTCTCGATCCGGCTCTGCACCTGCGGATTCACCTCACCCCGGGCCAAACTAAACAAATGCTGCATCCCCGGAACATCGGCCGCCAAAACATAATAATCAGCCTTCAATGTTTCAGCCAATTTTTGCGGCTGCGATTGGTTAACCGCTGCTGCTAACTGTATTTCATCTGCTTTTTCATCGACTACCTTAAATCGAGCCAAATCTCGCTGAGCAGGCCCAGTCACAACTCGCCCTTCAGCATCAAAAACTGCCCCGTGACAAGGACAGTGAAATTGACCGTCGTTCTGTTTCTTAACTGTGCAGCCTTGGTGAGTACAGCTCAGAGAAATTGCTTCTTTTCCCGACGGTGCGGCGGCAAATACGCTGTCCCCAGCGCCGAAATATTCGGTAGAGTTGCTGTCAGTTAACAGCGCGTTTCGCTTCACCCAAAAAGGTATTTTACTTTGCACGTCTCCAGACTGGTAACTCAGAGAATCAATCTTGCCGTTTTCCCAGCGAATCTCACTGACGGCAACATCTGTCAATACTTTGCCGCCTTTGCTTTCAATCGCTCTGGCAATAGGCTGCACCAAACTCGTGCCCATATCTTGCCGCGTACCGTTGAAGGCCAAACCCTCTGGATTTCCGAAAAAGTAAAAGTGGAAAAATTGCATTAATTCTCCCGCGCTCAATTCGTCGGGCGCGTTGAGGCTGGACTTGGCAAAAGGCAGAAAATACAAGTCATAAAGTCCGCGCGGAAATTCACCTTTTACCCAGTCGGCAACTGATATATTGTCGAGGCGATCGAAAGTTTTTTGAGTTTGAAAACCCCCGATTTCCCGAAATACTTGCCAGTGAGCGGGTTTGGTAAGATTGATTCCCCACTTGAGCCGATTGGGAGAAGATATCCCCAAATCAACTATATTCCAGGGAAAAGCTGAATGGTTAGGACGGAAAACTTCGGGTTTGTATTTGCCGTCTCGAAACAGAACGGCGTAGGATTCTAAAGATACAAAGTTATCAGTAATTTCTAGTTCTTCAACCACACTTTTGAGGTTGTAGTATTGTGGAAAAAAACCGTGGAAACCGTGTTCCATCATAAAAGTTTCGTTCCCGACTTGTATCGGCCAACTAGCAATTTTGCCGCCGAGTTGGGGCGATTTGTCGAGCAATGTTACGGCGAAACCCCGCTGGGAGAGTTCGTAAGCACAGGCAAGCCCGGCCAAGCCTGCCCCCACAACTGCAACGGTTTTGCGGTTATTCAGCATTCGCGGCAAGTCAAGAGAATCTTGCACAAAAATGGTGGGTTCTGGCTTGGAAAATCGAGAGTAGCCCAGCAGCCCGCCGGCGGCACCGACTCCGAGGAATTTGAGGGCGGTTCTTCGAGAAACTGGTTGGGATAGCGGTGAATTGGTTGATTGACTCATCAGCGGTACGCGGTAACAGGCTTTAAACACAAATACGCCATAAGGCATATATCATAGACCGAAAGCAGGATATGTGAAGAAATACTAAGACACATTCCCCAGTCCGATCGCGATCGCACCGTGCCAAGTTCGATCGCACACAATGTATAGCGGAAGGAACAAGGCTTTAGTTATTTAGGAGATAACCAAGAGTAAACAAGGAAAAAGCGATCGACCGCATAGCGTAAAATCTTCTAAATAATTAAGTGTTTTTATTTATATTGCTCAACTCTTGGCAACCGCCGCCAATGATGCTAAAAAAGTAGGAGATTTGCGGGTAAAATCTTATCCCAAAGGTAGTGTCAGCGAATTGTACGAAATAACCGGGTAGATATCCGATGCTAAACAATTAACCAGTAGATCTTTAAGTAAGTTGGCGCGAAAAGATTTAACTGTTTTAAAACAAGTCAATACAGAGAATATATCTACTGAAATTACTCAATATATGGTCGCTCGATTTAGGCTATTCCTCACTCAATACCAAGACCAAACCCGATTCAACCTGAGAAGTGCAGAGGTGCCGCAAAAAGTCAAAGACGCCCCTAGAGGTAATGCCTGTTAAATGCACCTGGCTGCTAGAGTGAAAACACGACTTAGGTGAAGAAACCGGGTTTTTATGTAAGCCCTGTTTATGCAAAACCCCTGCATAATTTACAAACTTTTACATAAATCGCGAATTTATTGGTGCAGGGACTCTGTTGGTGCCGGTGTCCACACCCTACGGTAGATATTTGCGGTTGGTCTGGAAGGCTATAATCGTGCGGCGATCGCCAGCACAGTCAAAATTCCCACCCACATCCCAACTTTTGCCAACTGCTGCCGCCAACGGCGCCCTCAACCGCCCCAAAATCATGCACTACCAATCCCAGCAGCAACGCCAAAAACACACCACTCAGAAAAAAATTAAAAAAGCTATTTTTTACTGCTTGATAGCAATATTTTTCTGCTGGAACACCGCGAACCTCCCTACAATTGCCCAAAACACAGGCCAGGGCGGGCTTAACGGCCAAGAAATGAGAAATTTGCTCGATCGGGGAAACCTCACCGAAGCCGTAACCAGAATCGAAGAAACCTGGGAAGAAGACTATCAAACATACTTTGAACAAGACTTTGACACCCGTGCGAAAACCGCCGAAGCAATATCCAAAACTCTCTCCCGCCTAGCAGTTCAAACAAAGAAAAAACCTGCTTTAATTTACGCTATCCCGCGCACCGACCAACTAGAATTAATCTTAATATTACCCGATCGCCCACCCATTCTTCGCAGCATCCCGGAAGCCAAACAAGAGAAACTCCTCTCAGTAGTCCAAGAATTGGGGAGCGAAATCACCAATCCCGTAAAACTCAACACCACCAGCTATCTAGAACCAGCCCAACAACTCTACAAATGGATAGTTGCACCCCTAGAAACAGATTTGCAAACAGCAAAAATTGAAACATTGCTGTTCTGCGCCGGCGCAGGTTTACGAACCGTACCCCTAGCAGCAATGCACGACGGAAAGCAATTTTTGATCCAAAAATACAGCCTCGCCCGCATCCCCGCCTTCAACCTCATAGACATCAATTACGCTGACCTCAGAAACGTGCAAGTCCTAGGAATGGGAGCATCAGATTTCGCAGAAACGGCAAACAAAGAACCGCTGCCAGCAGTGCCGTTAGAACTCGGCGCGATCGCCCGACAGTGGCCCGGTCAATCCTTTCTCAACGAAGATTTCACCATAGTAAACTTGCAATCCCAGCGACTGCAACAAAGATACGGAATCATCCACCTTGCCACCCACGCCGAATTCCGCCCCGGAACCCCAAATAACTCCTACATTCAATTTTGGGACACCCAACTGCGCCTCGATCAAATGAGAGAATTAAAATGGAACAATCCGCCTCTTGAACTGTTAGTATTAAGCGCCTGTAGAACCGCCTTGGGAGACAAAGAAGCAGAACTCGGATTTGCAGGTTTAGCGCTGCAATCAGGAGCAAAATCAGCCCTCGCCAGCCTGTGGTACGTCAGCGATGCGGGGACTCTCGCCCTGATGACAGAGTTTTACCAGCAGTTAAAAATCCGCAAGCCAAACGACCCTCCAATCATTAAAGCTGAAGCTCTCAGGCAAGCACAAATTGCGGAGATCGAAGGCAAAGTGACGATCGAACGCGGTCAACTGCGAAGTGCGCGAGGCGACATTCCCTTGCCCCCGTCCATCCCCAAACTCGACAGCAAAGATTTATCCCATCCGTATTATTGGGCAGCTTTCAGCATAATCGGCAGTCCTTGGTAAGTGGGCCTCTTGACCGACACTGGTGATAGGCTATAAAACATAAGTAATTTAATATCTGTAGCTGTCGCTCAACAAGCCACCACCAACCTGTGACAAATCAAGCGGGAGCCTTCCAGGGGAAACAACAATGAAAAAATTAGAATTTTTGCTACAGAAAGAGGGCGATCGCGCCTGGTTGCCCCTAGAAACCTCCGACGTGGAAATTCTAGAAGGTAAATACCGTGTCGTTGCTCGCATTCAGCACCCCAACACCGACATCGAAATTCGCGTTACCCATACTTCCTTCGACCAAGGGGCGCAGCGGAAAGTCCAAAGCAGATCGGCCCGCACCAACCCCGAAGGATTAGTCGTGATCATTCCCTACACCAGGCTCAAACCCGGACTGTGGGAACTCTCCTGCTTGCCAGATCCCAAAGCAACACCACTAAAACCTTGGCAGTACGGCGTTCAGTTGGAAGTATTGCCCGCAGAATCTGAAACCTCCGAACCCCTACCGCCGATCGACCAAACCGAACCCGCAACTTCCCCCGCGGCACCACAAATCGCAGCACCGGTCGATCGCCCAGCCCCACAAATCACAGCACCGGTCGATCGCCCAGCACCAACCCAAATCCCAGCAGCCGATTCAGCACCGCCGCAGACCAAAATCTACCAATTCCCCATTCCCCAAACCCCCGAACCCAAACCGGGCGTCCAACTCGAACTCGTCCTCGATCAAGAAACCTTCGTCACCCAACTCGGTCGCCCCTTAATCATTTCCGGCAAAATCGACATTCCCCAACCCCCCCAAAAAACCAGAAAAACAGCAACTCTCATCCCTGAATCCGAAGCAATAGAACTCAAACAACTCATCGGTTCAGCACAACTGCAAATTTACCTGCGCGACCCCCAAACCTCAAAAATTCTCGCAGAAATCCAGCAGCCGATGCCAGAACAAGTTCCCCCCTGCATCTTTGCCTGCGTCACCTACATTCCAACCGAATGCAAAAGCCGCCTAATTTTAGGAGAAGCAATTCTTAGCAGCGGCGGCGTCACCCTAGCCACCAAACTATTCACAATTACAGCTCGTTTAGAGCACCTTCTCCAGGAAATTAAAGACAATTTCATCGAAGAAAAGCATCAAGCCGAACCCTCCCCAACAGCCTCAAAGCCGTCTGGAAGCGCCAAAAATATATCCTTCCTCAAGCTAGTAGAAAAATCCTTAGACCCTCCATCCCCCGCCGAAACCCCAAGCAAGGAAGCCTTACCCCCTCTACTGACTTCGCGTCACACCCCAAGTGCAGCCGGCCTAGAATTGCCCGCATTCGGTAACAAACTGCCCGACAGCAGCAGATCGCAATTGCTGTCGGAAATCTCCAATTCGCCTGGAACGGTCGCAGAGTCGATCGACCCACAAACCAAACCCTCAGACATCCCAACTTCCCCTAACACAGCGGAAATGGGAGCGATCGACCAAAAACCAGAAAACAGCCCCGAATTAGAAACAACCGCCCCAGAAACCCCGCCAGCACCCACAAAACAGGCATTTCAAACCTTAAACGTCGAAAGTCGATTTTGGTCGCGACTGAGTTCCTTAGCCAGCAACGGCGAATCCCCCGACTGGCTCAAAGCAACCACCCTGTCACCAACTCCAACAGCCGCCGCAAATAGCAGCGACGCTATTGCCGTTGTGGAAGAAAGCAGCTTAACCCAACAGCAACCCGAAACCAGCGAAACAATTTCCGATCCCAAATCTACTAGCCCGGAAGCCAGAGAATTTGTCGTTTTTGACGAGCCCCCGCAGCCGAAACAAGTTGCTCAAAAAACCACAACTGTCGCAGTAGAAGACACTCCCCCGACCCCCTACGTTTTGCCAGAAGACGAGTTAGTACCGATGCCGATTTTGGAATTGCCGCGGGCCGAAATCCTCGCCGGCGGGCCCGTAAAAGTGCAAGTGCAACTGCCGGAATTAATGCCCCGGATTTATGTGAAAGTTTGGGTGTACGATCGGCAAACCTACCTGATTCTCGACGGGCCACGCTGGATTACCGAATTTAAATCTAACGGGTTGGGAAACGTGCGAGCAAGCGTCGAGTTAGAGATTCCCTACGGCTGCATGGAAGTCGAATTTGAGGCGATCGCCGTCGAAATGCAAACTCAGCGGGAAAGTCACAAAGTAAGCGTTCACCGCCAAGTTTTACCCCCAGCCGGGCCAACTTTACCCCTGGATGGGTAAGCCAAAATCCGCGTGCATCCGCGTTGCTCCGCTGACATCAGCGGTAAAAAAAAGCCTCTTGACAAAAGACTATTATAAAAATCTGGATTTGGCTGCGAGAAATCGAGGCATAGGCCCGATTTCTCGCCCGCGCGCGCCAGTCTTAATCTACTTACCAGTCAACTGCCGAAACTTCTTCTTAAACTTATTCTTATACACGTAGATCGATCGCTGTAAATCCTCAACTTGCAGCGACATCTCGGCCGCCAAACCGGTGCGGTTCCAAACATCCTCCTCACACTTGCGACGGCAAAAATTCATCGGTTCTGAGTAAACTTTCCCACTAGATAAAGTCGGTTTTGGGCCGCACCAGTGAATCACCGTCGCCTGAGTACGATCGCCCGCAGGCCCGCTTTCTTCCACCGGAAACTGCTTTCTCAGCAAATCCTGGTCAAAATCCGGCACCAACAACTGCATATCCACATTCTGGACCCGTAATCGATTTTCTTGTGCCGCCCGGAAAATCATAAAGTTCAAAAATCCCATTTCTCCGTACTTAAATATCCCTGGGTTTGCCGCCGTAAAATCTAAAATTTTCACGTATTCTTCCAAGCTAAAAACGCCGCGTTTAGCAAAGAAAGTACCCGTGCAGAAATAGTTCGATCGCGATTCCGACCAACGAAAATTCGGGAAATGCTTTTCAACGCCCGGAATGTCAAAGAAAAATTCCGAAACATCCGCATCCGGGTAATCGTAACAAGGCTTGTCTACAATAAAATCAAAGTCTTGAAAATTAGCCAATTTGAGAACATCGCCCCAGACAATCGTATCGGCATCCAAAACCATAAAATTTGACCAAGGACTTTCCCAGAAAGCAATCATTTTAGTTTTGCCCCAACCAAAACTTCTTTTTCTGAGAACTTCTTCAGAAACAGTTGTGCGATTGATAACTCGCACCCCGTAGGACTTTTCCAAAGCACTCACAGAAAACGTACCGTCAATCAACAGACAAATCGGCACATCTCCCAGAAAATAGCGGATGCTAGCACAGCAACCCTTAGCAAACAGATAATCCTGGTCGCAGCAGGCAATAATAATACCAAAATCTTCCATAAACCCTCACTCTTTTACTAATACCATTTACCCAAAATAATGCGACTGTAGGCAAGCTCCAAACCTTTATATCATCAGTTACTCCCAATTCTTTAAGCGAAAATGGTATAACTTGCTTACCCCCAGCGTTTGGGTTTTTTGTTCTGACAGCAGCTCTATTTTCGACTTCTGCGTTTTCGCCAGCTTAGCACTAAACTCCTGCGATCGTCCGTAGGTAAAAACATCGTTAAAACCTCTAGGAATCTTGGATATAGTGCGTCTGCCAAGCCACTGAGCTTTCCTTGCGCCAACAGCGGGTCAAGCACCACCAGTTGCCGCCATACTCAAACAACAAAAAAGTTGTGTTAAAATAGCGGAAAATTAAACCCGCCGACGGTTAGTCTCAAAAATGGCGATCGTCTTGGCAAGTCCCGACGGCAGCGGCCATCAAAAAACCAAAATTGTTCAAGCCTGAACTTTGGTTGGGATCGGGTAAATCTACCAGCCTTTAGCTCTCAGTTCCCCACTCATAGCGGGAAAATCGCCCCTGCCGGGTCGCCCGGTTTAAAGTTAGGTTAAAAAGCTTGACATTATAGGATATAAAGCTGTATAAGGGATGCGACAAGCAGCCACAATCCTACCTATAACAGTCTGTTAAGTCGGGCGTAACCGAGGACTCTGGGCAGTTGTCAGTTAGAGGTAAATTGTGGTCGAACCCATAAAACCAGTTGTCGATCGCCCGCAGAGCAACTCAAGCAAGTCTGGCGATCGAGAGATGAAATTAGCACGTGATGGTATAATCAACTGTAATGTAATGTGGGCTTGACCTGAATTGATGCCTGGGCGGTATAAGGGCTCAGCCCCTTAAGTTCAAGCAGAAGTAGACACGCCTACTGTGAATCAACAGTTATGGATAGGTTCTATTTTGGCAGTTATTGTCAACAGGCAAGCAACCACAAAAATTAGCAGTTGGGAATTGCTGGTCGTCGAGTTGAATAGAGTGTGAAGGTGTGAGGAAAATGAACAGAACTTTTTGGAATTTACTGCTAGTATCCCCGGCAATTCTGGGGCTATCATCAGTCATGAGTGCCACTGCGATCGCCGCAGAAGCGACCGCAACCGCTGAAGCCAACCAGCTAGCTACAGCTCAGTCATCTGAGTCAAAAATTGCAGAAATAGTTGGAGAAATAGTTGCAGAACCAGTTGCAGCAGCCCCTGCTGCCCCAGAAAAGCTGGCTTTAAACAGCAGCGACGAAGCGGCCCAAACCCCGGCGGTCAAGGAAGCAGACGCTGAAAAACTCGCCTCAATCGAACCAGAAACCAGCAAAGCAGCAGTGCAAACAACACTGCAAACAACAGGGAGCGGCATCGAGTTAGCAGCCCCAAGCGCTCCGACCAGCGCAGCAGCAGCGACTGAACCCCTAGCAGCAGGCACAGCCGAACCCTCGCCCCAAGCATCCGACTTGGCAGTGCAAAGCAGCCAGACAGACACCCCTGGGAAAATTGAAGTGCCAGCAGTCGCCAGCACCCCAGCTACTACCCCAGTTACTACCCCAGCTACTAAGGTAGAAATTGCTCAGACAGCACCCGCCGGAATGGGCGGCCCCATCGTCCCTGTCGCTCCCCAAGCGTTGCCGGCCCAACCGTCCGGAACCATGTCCCAGGTGACATCAGTCACTCAGCTCTCCGACGTGCGCCCGACAGATTGGGCATTCCAAGCCCTGCAATCCCTAGTCGAACGCTACAGTTGTATCGTAGGTTATCCCGACGGCACCTACCGCGGCAACCGCGCCCTGACTCGCTACGAATTTGCAGCCGGCGTCAACGCTTGCTTAGACCAGATAACCCAGCTAATTGGGTCAACAGGTAACTTGGTCACCCGAGACGACTTAGCCATCCTGCAACGCCTGCAAGAAGAATTTGCAGCCGAACTTGCTACCCTGCGCGGACGAGTAGACGGCCTAGAAGCTCGCACCGCAGAACTCGAAGCCAACCAGTTCTCCACCACCACCAAATTGTCTGGAGAAGCCATTTTTGCCGTCAGCGACACCTTCGTCGGAGATGGTATCCGCCTTGAGGATGACGAAACTGTCACCAACTTCGGCTACCGGGTGCGCTTGAACTTATTGACAAGCTTCACCGGTCGAGACTTGCTCAGAACCCGCTTGCAAGCAGTCAACGTCGCCAACTACGGAGCGTCAACCGCTACGGGTACTAACATGGCTCGCTTGGCCTTTGACGGCCAGGAGGGCAGCCAATTCACACTAGACGAACTGTACTATCGTTTCCCGGTCGGTCCCGCTACAGTTTTTGTCGGTCCTAAAGGACTTGACCTGGATGAAATTGCAGAGACGGTAACACCCTTTAACTCTACGGGTACTGGTGCAATTTCCAGATTTGGAGTTCGCAACCCGGCCGTATTCCGCGGGCCGCAGGGAGCTGGCGCAAGTTTGACTTTCAACTTGGGCCCCCTCCGAGCTACTGGGGGCTATCTTGCCTCCGACGGCGATGCTCCCGACCCCGCAAACGGCAGGGGCGTTGCCGACGGTTCTTTCAGCGCTCTGGGTCAGATCGGCTTTTTTAGCAAACCGTTTGATTTGGCCTTCACTTACACCCACAAATACAATCGCGCAGGCGATGTTGGCATCATGGGCGGTACGGGCAGTGCCTTGGCTAACCGGCCCTTCGGTCAAGCAACCACTCAAGCAGATAACTATGGCGTGCAAGTTAACTTCAAACCCAGCAGTCGCTTTCAGCTTGGCGGTTGGTACGGTTATACGAAGGCTGAGCAACTGCGGGGGGGCGGCAATGACGCGACGATCCAGAATGGTGCTATCACTTTGGCCCTGGCAGATTTTGGCCGGCAAGGCAACCTCCTCGGCTTCGTCTTCGGTGTACCGCCAAAAGTTACTGAGAGTGATGTCGCCAGAAACCGCGACACCTCTTATCACTTAGAAGGTTTCTATCGCTTCCAAGTCAATGACTTTATTTCGGTGACACCGGGCGTTTACGTGATTCTAAATCCCGAACACAACCACAGAAACGACGATATCTGGGTCGGACTCCTCCGTACTACCTTTAGTTTCTAAGGTTTCCAAATATCTACTCACAAGTAAAAGCGGCAGGCGACTGCCGCTTTTAGCTATTGGTGATCGGTCGATCGATTTTAGATTTTAGATTTTAGATTTTAGATTGTCAACAGCTAACACTCATCAGTCAACAGTTAACAGTCAACAGTTCACAAATTATGAATTTTGGCGACAAATTCCGAATACCGAGGTGTAGCCGTGCAGAAATGTGCTACCGCCGACGGGGCCGATTTCGCCATTGCAGAAAAAGCCACTCAGGGGAATGTTTTTGAGGTATCGGCCAAACAGTCTGGAGTCAAAGTTCGATTGGCCGTAAAGCCCTTCGCCGCGCCCCAGACAAGAGAACATTAAGGCGCCAGCGCTAGATGTACCGCTGTACTCGGCAGCCCGCTGATAGCGATCGAGCAGCATTTCTAGGTCTTCTGCGGAGGTGCGCGCGTCCCGCAGGTGAAATTGGATGCGCTGTCCGGGACGGACTCGATCGCCGATCGCAATTGCCCCCACTTTCGGATCTACTCCCAACAGATTGCGGATTAAAAAATCTCCCGGCTCTAATGTCAGCTTGAATTCATCGCTGACTAAGCCTACAAATAACGAGTGCTGGGCTAATTCTCGGTCTGCTTCGCTCAAAGTTTGAACTAACTCTCGCAAAGCCTCTAAGGGCGATCGTTCGATGCCCCCGCTGCCGCTATCATCGGTTTGTTCTTCGAGTTTCAGCAAAATATTGCGTTCTCCTTCCGTTACCCGATAAGGGTGCCCGATCGGCCTGCAGCCTTGAGCTACGATCGTTTCCAAAACTATATTGCCACTCAAAGCTATCCCAACAGTCCCTTCTCGGTAAAGCTGATAGTCGCAAAACAGCGCCGCGCCCCTGCCCGCACCGTCCCCCCCGGCGAGTCCCCCTACCTTCGCCGCACCCGGATAGGCATAATCTAGCCCTTGGAGCAAATCGTTAATTTTTGCGGAAAAGGGGTCGGCCAAGATGATGAACTGCGGTTCTTCCTGGGCCGGCACGCCCAAGAGATCCACCCAAGTATCCGGGGGACTGTCTAAGTCCGGCAGTTCTTCTGCACCGACGTGAAAAGTTCTGACATTCACTCCCGGTAAGCGCGCCAGACTGAGGCTGACTGCGGGAGATCCCTCGACTTCTTCGGTGAGGCCGCCCCGGTTCGTGCCGATGACTCCTCCCCCGCCACAGCCCAGGATCGCGGGTACTGGCAGCAGTTCTCGGAGTAAAGGCATCAGCCGAGAATACTCGCTGGCAAAGGCAGACGATATAAATATCAGCGCTAAATCAGCCGGGCCTTCTAGGTCGCGATCGGCTTGTTCTATAACTTCTTTGAGGGCGGATTCCAAAGACGGACGGGTTGATAAGGCGCTGACCCATTGCATTTGGTTTTCGGTGTACATAAGGCAAACTTCTCTATAAAACTATCTCTATACATTAGGCTAACCGGAACTGGCCGCGGGGGGGACGGTATTCTTGGGCGATCGATTCCCCCTCGATCGCCGTTCTTGTGTTAACATAAGTTAACATGAGAGTCCCATTAATCTGTTGTGTGTTAAATGCCGTGTTCAGCTAAATCTTAAAAGATAAAGCTCAATACAGTTTGACACACCAACTTCGTGTAATGTTTTCATCAAAAGTAAGGTCGGCTTGACCTACATTGATGCCTGTGGACTCTTCCCCCGCCGACGGGGTAGAGTAAAGCAGGAAGTAGAGAGGGGCTGCGATCGCAGTTATCGATGGTTTCTATCTGGGCTGCTGCAACAGCAGCGCATCCCAAACTATTATTAGCTGGGGTCGCCAGACCGAAACAGCAAATCCAACCCAAACTAACATCCAAAAAGAAAACCTTTCTTACTTAATAACGTCAACGACCCAGGTCTAAAGACACTGGGCTTCTAGCCTAAGACTTAAACCACTCTTGACTAGCCTAAGACTTTAGACGTCTACGTTTTTTGAGTGATGACGCCAAGCGGCTGCTTAGCTAGTCCCTTGCTCTGTCGTTAACGGTTAAACATCTTTATTTGGGTTAAGGATGTGCCGTTAGCCGAACAAGCTCACTAAACAAAGGCGCATGCTAACATTACCTAGAAATAGGTCGGGGACAACCATATTCTCCTACACATTCATACCAACAAGCTTTATGACAACAACACCCGCAAGCAACATCCAAGAACAAATTGAAGAAGAACTAGAAAGCGCTCGTACCGTCTGTGACCTCAAGGGCGCAACTTCCGGGGAATGCGCGGCGGCGTGGGACGCAGTTGAAGAACTGCAAGCAGAAGCTTCCCACCAAAAGCAGGTCAAACCTAAGAATTCTTTTGAAAAATTTTGCGACGACAATCCTGATGCTGCTGAGTGCCGCATCTACGAGGAATAAACGAGCCATTTAGCTCTATGCCTTCCCTCCCGCGCCGAAATCTAACTTTTGGCGCGGGAGAATTTTATTTGAGGGGTTGAGCCTTTAGGTAATGGCGAGATTTGCCCTCTATCCCAATACGGTTAAAATCAGCCAGCTTCTCCCCACTCCCCCAACCAAGGGGGACAATAATTTGCTCTGGCGCGCCTTGGTTCGGGGGATGGGAAGGCGAGATTCGAGGAATAAACAGTTTTAATCCAAGCATATTGCCGTCTATCGTGTCTCAAGTACGTTTCAAAGCGCGGCAAGTACCTTAGAAAAGGTAGCAGCAACTAAAACATTAAGACCCTGTTCTGGTTGCTGATTTTTTAGCATTTTTGTAGTAAAATTTGTGACAAATAAGTGAGTATATTTTCCCAAAGATGTTGAGTCTTTTATTGGCAGCCACCGGGCCTTGGTTTCAACCGCTAGTCTGGATGGATTATCGGTTGTCTGTGTTATTAACAATTTCGATCCCGCTGGTAGTGCTGATTTGGGCTGTTGTGGCAAAAGCTGAGGCGATCGTCCGTTTGTCGATTATTTATTGGCGGGTGGCGAGTTTGCTGGCAATTACACTTTACCTGATGATGGCTGCGCTGCCTGTGAGCTTTGTGTCGTCGGTGATTGGGAGGGCCTTAATTCCTGCTAGTCTGTGGTTTTGGGAGGATTTAAACGAAGAAATTGCCGATCGACCGCAGTCGCCCCTGAAACTGGCTTTTACAGCTTGGCGGTGGGCGATTACTGTTTACAGCGGTTTGGGCGCTCTAGCTCAACTTCCCTTCTTAAGCTGTGCCTTTAAATCTCAACTTCAGGTAATTGACGAACCTTTTTGCCGCGTTTGGTTAGACCCACCTTGGCTCTACAAACAAATGTTTCACCCTACGGCAAACCCTCAATTTTTGGGATTGTTGGGTCTAATAGGTTTAGCAATCTATGTAATTTACTTGTCATATTTTGTGCTAATTAGACTAGGAAAACAGGGGAGGTCAGCTACCGGAAATTAAGTGAATTTTAAGTAATTATTTGCCCCCTAAAGGGCAGTTAAAGTCTTCAAGAAAAAGCTCAAAAATCCCCAATAAAAAAAGCCGGGGCGCATCTAGGAAAAAATTAAACTAACAGCAGGGTGGATGACGTGAAGTTGCCCAAAAACGGATACAAGCCGCCGACTCCAGTCGTGGAGATCTAAAAATTTTAGACTAAAGTTCCAGCTTCCAGATTCATCTGTGGAGTAAATCTAAAATCTAAAATCTAAAATCCAAAATCGACTGACAGCAATGTTACTGGGAAAGACTGTGATGGATAGCAAACAAGCCTACTTACAGTGCTTAGAAAGGCTGATTTGGGCCCTCGATCGCCTGGAAGCAAAAGTCGAACCAACTGAAGTCGCTCGGATTGCCGAACTGGTTGTTCAGCCGATGATGGGGCCCTGGCGGTTTTTTCACACTCCCGAACATATTTTTGAGGTGGGGGGAGATGAAGATGCGATCGAGGTTTTGGCAGCTTTATTTCACGATACCGTCTACGTGCAAGTCGATCGCAGCATTAACTTTAACGTCAGCTACTACATCACTCCTGTTGCAAAAGAGGTTAACCAACAACTACAAATTCGGGATCAATCTGAACAGCCGGCGGATGCTATCTTCGAGATGGTAATGCTGGTATTCAATTTTGTACCGGGCGAAGTCCTCAATCCTTTCTCCGGACAAAACGAATTTCTCAGCGCTGTCGTCGCAGCAAAAGCTTTAGAACCATTTCTCAAACGCGAGCAATTGCTTCAAATTGTAGGCTGCATTGAAGCCACAATTCCGTTTCGCGCCGTCGAGTCCGGAGTAACGGTAAGCCAGGGTCTTTATGACCGCTTGCAGGCAATAAATAGCCGATTTAACCTCAGTTTGACTGACGAGGAAATGCGGCAAACGGTGAAAAAATCTGTGCGAATTTCTAACCGGGATGTGATGAGTTTTGCTCACCATAGTTCAGCCCATTTTTTGGCAAATACCTGGAATTTACTGCCGGAAACCAATCACAATCTCATCTGTTGCGGTTTTTACACGGTTCGCGACTACCGAGTTGCGTTGGTCAAGATGGAAGGTTTTCTTAATTATCTCAAGCCAGAAATAATTTTCCGACAGTTTGACGGATATCCAGACGATCGCACCTATCAGCGGTGGGAAACTACTGCTAAGTACAATCTCGAAATTGCGAAGCTTTATTTGGGGTGCAAACTGCCTGCTCTCGCCCTGCTAGAAGCTCTTTCTTCGGGTTTGGGCATCGATGTTTCTCTGGCGATGATGATGGGAGGAATTCCTGATCAATCTGTTAACTGCGTGCGCCTGGAAAGCTTTTTTCCCGAAATAGAGAAACCTTACCAACCTAAAATTGGTTTAGAAGCCGAAGTATTGAATTTATTAGAAAAGGGGCGGGCTAAAAGCACTTCTCAAACCGATTTGGAGAACTCGCCGTTGACAACGTTTGTGGTCAAAATTGTTGGCTTTGACGAAATGCGCTATCAGTGCGATCGAGCTAAGGAATTTTTTAAAGAACATCTAAATGCTGACGACTTTATTTCCGACTTTAACCCGATAGTTACAGAAATTGTCATTGATTCAATTCTCAAGTTGTTTGACAGCCGGAAATCTACTATCTACCGATACTACGATATCACTTCTAAGTTAAAGTCCCAACCCAAGAGCAATTTTCCCGATCGCCCTTTTCGCTCAAATGGTTAACTAGCTTTAAACACAGTATTTTTGCCTCCTCTATAGAAAATACCATTACTCAGCTTATATAAAAGTGGAGCGATTACACCGTGACAGGATTGGTTGACTTGCTTTCTCTACGTCAATCAGCCTATCCATCCCGACACCAACAGCCGTACAGGTAAGTAGGCGGGATTAAACCGCATAATGTAACACTATGTAAACAGGTTTAAGTCAGCCAGTAGAGAGCATTTGGAGACTTTGCCCTCGTTTACATAGGGGCGTTTTTTGGCGCCGACTTACTTATGGTGTGGCGCTGGTGGCAAAGATGCTAAAAGTTGATAAAAAATGGAAATTGGCTGCTGTTTGCCTCTGACAATTACTTTGTACAAAAGGGATTTTAGAGCGGGCTGTCACTCATCTGAGCTACCCCAGATAAGCGTCACTATAAAAAGCGACTGTTAAAGCACTTCCCCCCACAGCTACAACTGGGGAATAGCAAGTTCAAACGACTTGCAAACCACTAATCCCCAATCAAACCATGCAAACCACAAATTCAATTTACGCTCAATTGCCTCTTTGCTCTTCACTGCCCACACTGCAACGCAATAATAGCACCGCTGCCAATAAAGACGTGCGCTATCTCCAACAATCCTTAGTTAAAAACGGATATCCCGTAGCAACTGATGGATTCTTCGGCCCAAAAACTGAACAAGCAGTCATCAAATTTCAAAAGGAAAATAAGATTGCTGTTGATGGCATTGTCGGCCCTCAAACTTGGAATCTATTAGGCGCTTGTTATACAGGTGAACCCGGATGTTAAATCCAAGTTAACTAATCCTAGGCCCACGGGTAGCAAGAAACGGTTTTTTTTCACAACAATACTTCCTTTACGCCCCAGAAACGCTAAAAAAGCTGGTGGTTGAGCGAAGCCAAAACCTTGTTTATGCCCGTCAAAAGTGCATCCAGGATTATTAATTAACATCTTTTCCCCGCTGCCCTGCTTTTAAACAACTTGCAAACAACCAATGGAGACTCAAACTATGCAAACCACAAACGCAATTCACATGGAATTACCTTCCTGCCGTTATTTCCCTCTCCTCAAACGCAACGATGGCGTCACCCAAAATGAGGACGTTCGCTACCTTCAGCGACTCTTGAACGACAGCGGATTTTCTGTAAATACTGATGGAGGATTCGGCCCGAAAACCCAACAAGCAGTCATCAATTTTCAAAAGCAACAACAAATCGTTGCTGATGGCATTGTCGGCTCTAAAACTTGGAATAAATTGGGCGTTTGTACAACTATATTTTAAAGTTTGTGCAACCATCTTTTAAAGAGAGTAGGGCGTGCAGTGCGCGCCCTATTTCTCCGTCGAAGTTTCCACCCCAGACCACCCATCGGGCGCTCCGTACATTCGATACTTGCGAGCTCTTTTGAAATACAGCATGGCTACCCGATCGTCTGGATTGATTTGTAAAATATTCTGAAATACTTTTTGGGCGGCAACAAATTTTTGCTCGTAGTAAAAATTGAGAGCTTCTTGAAAAACCTCCGCAGTTTGCTGCTTAAGTACAATGCTCTGCTCTGTTTCTGTATCGTAAATTTCAAACACCGACACAGCATTTGTCTTTCCTTTCACCCTTACTCGATCGACAAATCTGTACTTATATTTTTGGGGATCGTCCAGGCGATCGATAATTGCACCGCTAACTAGAATTCCCGCGCCGTAAACCTTAGTCAATCCTTCCAAACGAGACGCGAGATTCACCGCATCAGCAATCACCGTACTTTCCATCCGTTCTCGCTCGCCAATGGTACCCAACATCAAATTGCCCGCGTGTAAACCGACGCCGATCGCGATCGGACACAAACCATTTTTTTCTCGCTGCTGGTTGTAAATATTCACTTCTTTTTGCATATCAATTGCTGCTCGCACGCCATCAGATGGAGATGTAGGAAACAGTGCCATGACTGCATCCCCAATGTATTTGTCAATAAACCCGTTATTTTTCCTGATTGCAGGGCTAACCCTTCCCAAGTAAGTATTAATAAATGCAAAATTTTCAGGCGGTGTCATATTTTCGGAAAGCGCCGTAAACGAGCGAATATCAGCAAACAGCACTGTCATATCTCGTTCCTGATTTTCGCCTAATTTTACTTCAATAATACTCGCCTTTTCCAGCAAGCTTAGAAAATCGTGCGGCACAAACCTGCCGTAGGCTGCATTCAGTTTAGCAAGGCGAATTTGCGTGTTAATTCTTGCCAACAATTCCTTTTTGATAAAAGGTTTAGTTATATAATCATTTGCTTCTAAGTTAAAAGCTTCTACCAAGTCAGTAGTTTGATTTTTAGCCGTCAGCATCAGAATCGGCATTTCTAAAGGCGAGTATTTTTTGCGGACTTCTCGACACACTTCATAACCAGTCATCTGTGGCATCATTACATCGAGTAAAATTAAGTCCGGCTTAAATCCTGATTCAATCAGATTTAAAGCTTCTAAGCCGTTGCTCGCTTGAGTTATCTCGTAGTTTTCTATAGAAAGACTGTTGATGATGACCTGAATATTAATGGGTTCATCATCTACAACCAAAATTTTGATTTTTTCATTTTCTACCAAGTCGCTATTGTCTGATAGCTGAGAATTTATTATCGAGGATTTGCCCGCGAATTCAGGAGTAATTAAAATGGGAGAACCCTCGGTTAAAAGCGGCTGTATGCTGCTCAATTCCGGCTGAGTTTCAGATACGGGCAAAGTAAAGATGAATTGGGAACCGACGCCTACAGTTGAAGATACCCCCATTTTCCCTCCGTGCAATTCCACTAATTGCTTAGCAACAGTTAACCCTAAACCCGTGCCACCATATTCTCTCGCAGTGGAACCGTCAGCTTGTTCAAAGGATTCAAAAATTCGCTCTAATTTATCTTCGGGGATGCCAATACCAGTGTCAGATACAGTAATGGCTAATTGGGAATTAGGCGGTGATTGTGCGTTGCCCGTTACCAATTCTGCTGAAATTTCAACTCGGCCACTTTCGGTAAATTTAATCGCATTGCCGATTAAGTTGTAAAATATTTGCTGCAACCGATTCTCGTCGGCTGCTATTGGCGGCAATTCACGAGCGACTGAGTTAATCAACTGCAAGTTTTTTTTGCCTACTAATGGCTGAGACAAAGTGAGAATTACCGAGACTATTTCTCGAATACCGACGGACTTAATTTGGAGTTCTATAGTTTTGTGTTTTAGCTGAGAAAAGTCCAGAAGATCGTTAATTAAAGAAGATAATCTTTTGCCCGAGGATGTAATCAAAGCTAAGTTAAAATTTGTTGAGTCGGGCAGTTGTCCAGTAGCACCGTCTATTAAAGATTCTGCAATCCCAATAATGCCGTTGAGGGGAGTGCGGAGTTCGTGGGAAGTATTGGCTAAGAATTCGTCTTTCAGTTTGTCTAGTCGCTGCAGTTCGGTATTTTTAGTTTCTAAGGCAGTAAAAGATGCTTGCAGTTGTGCTGCCATGCTGTTAAAAGCAGCGGCAAGTACGCCCAACTCGTCGGAGCGATCGAGCTTTACAGTTTGGTCAAATTGTCCTTCAGATAAAGCTATTGCTGCATTTTTTAATTTTAAAATAGGTTGGATAATCCAGCGAGAAGTGATAATTCCTAACACAGTTGCCATGCCCAAAGCTGCCAAACATAGCAACACTGTAGTTCGGTTGCCCGCATCAACTTGTTCCATAAAGTCGGCTTCGGGAACGACGACTACAATCAGCAAATCTAAACCCTTGTCGTCTTGGAAGGGCAGGACTTTTAAAAATTGCTGTTTCCCGTTTATCGCAAAATGGAGTTGCTGCGATTTGGTAATTTGGTGCAAGTTTTGAAAGTGACTTTCTAAATATTTAGCTGTAGTTTGCGTTACTGCATCGCTGCTTTCTTTAACTTTAAACAGTTCTTTTTGACCGTTTTGGGTGCGAAAAGGTTTTTCGGGTGTGGAAGTTGCCAGCAGCGTGCCATTTCTTTGGATAATAAAAGTTTGACCAGATTTACCTATTTTGAGGCTGTTTAAAAATTGACCGATACTGTCGAGACGCAAAGCAGCAATTAATACTCCTTCTAGCTGTTTCTGGCTGTTGTAAACTGGTTGCAGGGCGCTGAGGATCAATGTGGGTTCTAGTAAGGATACATAAACTGAACTCCAAGTTGGTTTGCCTGCTAGAGCCGCATAGGTGTAGGCAGGGTGCTGTCGGATGTCGGAGCTTTTGACGGTGGCTGCTACTGTCGTGCGATCGCCCCTATCATTAGTATTGTAAGAATAAAAATCAAAACCTCTAGATTGACCCGATGCGTTAATCAATAAAGTGCCGTTAGACATTTTTTCGCCAGTGCGATATTCTCCATCTGAATTAGCGATCGACGTAAAATTGATATAAGGATATAATTGCACTTGTCGCCACAGATACTTTTCCCAAGCTGACAAGTCTTTCATGTTCACAAAACCCAGTTTCACTGCATCCAATTTGCTTTGATTGATTTGGTGCGGAGTTTGCAGATAAGTTCTCAAATTTTGCTCAATGCGATTGCTCACCTCCCCCATCAACTGATCCGCCAGGTCATTAACTGCTCTTTGACTGTTTTTAAAGGATAAATATCCCACAATTCCTACGGCTGCAAATACTTGCAAGACAAACGGAACTATGAGTACGGTTCGCAGGGTAACTTTTCTTGAAATTTTAGCACTTAAACGGTTGAGAGAAAGATTTGACATAGCAGTAATTTAGGTTGAAATTATTAGTTTATGTTCGGTTCAAATCTCCACCAGTCTTAAGAGTTGTAAACACTTTTGACCGAGAATTTCTGAACAAAATGAGATAAATTGAGCTGGTAGACCAGAAAACGGGTTTTCCAGGTATCTTGGACAATTCTAGCCTTGGCAGTTCAACATTGTCCTAAACCGATTCAAATAGAGATGAGTAGCAGATAAATGTGCTGCCGGCTACAATAAAAATGTTATGTTGGGTTTCAGGTTCATACATTTCAAGCACCGACACCGCAAATTTTTTACTTTTTACCAGAATGAGATTGACAAATCGGTACATATCTTGTTTTTCGATAGAGCCGACAAGCAATTATTGTTTAATGAATCCTCATGACAATGGAAACGCTGTTTTGTATCGAGTGTAAAATAGGAGTACAATTTTCTGAAAAACTCCTTGTGGTTGGATCGGTTAAAAAATGTTGATTCAAGATAAATAATTGGCTAAATACTTGGCTAGCAGTCTCTGAAATTGGGTACTAAATCAAGGTATATTATATCTCACATCTGGCACAATTTTATTGTAGGCTGTTACTCCTAGCCCGGGCGAAAGGTTAAATTTTAATCCTCAACAACTTATCTATTATGGCTGACTCTATTGCTCGTCGCTTGGAACAATACACCATAAAACGATCGCACGAAGTTTTAATCGTCAAGGCAGAAATTGACGGCGAATTCGATGAAATTGCTATTTTTAAAGGCTTTTCTAGCTCCCTAACGCGATCGACTGCTTTCGATCCAGAGGTTGCTGTTTTGCCGGAGGAAGCAAAAATTGTCAGTGTCGATCGCGTGGAGAGCCCCTACAATCCAAATAACCCCCGCTATCTTCAGCAGGGGTTATCTTGGGAAACAATGCAATCTCTATTGTGCGAGGCGGGAGTTTAGCAAAACATTAGGGACACAACGCCAGAAAAACAGCAGGGACACAACATTGTTGTGTCCCTACTACAAAAGCACTATGTCCTTACCCTTAGAGCTAGAGCGTGCCGCCGGCAGCTTGGAAACGAGCTCTCGCGCGTTTGATTGCTTCCTTAGCTTGATATTGCTCTTGTTTGGTTCCACTAGCGGACTTTTCCAAACGAGCTTCTGCTTCGGTGTAAGCAGTACGAGCAGCTTCTTTATCAATGGTTTCGCCTTTTTCAGCGCCGTTGACAATAATAGTAACTCGGTTTTCTTCGATTTTTGCAAAGCCGCCCATGAGAGCAATGGCTACCCATTCCTTACCGGGACGGACGCGCATCACTCCCGTATCCAAAGCCGTCCCCATCGGAGCGTGACCGGTCAAGATACCTAATTGGCCTGTTATGCTTGGCAAAATTACTTCTTCGGCATTAGAATTCCAAACAATTTTGTCTGGGGCCACTACCTCTACATTTAATGTCATAAATCGGGAATTGGTAATTGGGAATTGGTAATTGGGAATGGGTAATGGGTAATTGGTAATTGGTAATTGGGAATTGGGAATTGGTAATTGGTAATTTGTTAGTTCCAATAACTCATTACCATTACCCATTACCCATTACCCATTACCCATTACCCATTACCCATTACCAATTTTCTACTTGGCGTCAGCTTTCATTTTTTCAGCTTTGGCGATCGCCTCGTTGATATCGCCCACCAAATAGAAAGCTTGTTCCGGTAATTCGTCAAGTTCGCCAGCCAAAATCATCTGGAAACCCTTAATGGTGTCTGCCAGCTTGACGTACTTGCCGGGGGAACCCGTGAACACTTCCGCCACAAAGAACGGTTGAGACAAGAACCGTTCAATTTTGCGAGCGCGAGAAACGGTCAAGCGGTCATCTTCCGACAGCTCATCCAAGCCCAAAATCGCAATAATGTCTTGCAATTCCTTGTAGCGTTGCAGAGTTGACTGCACCTGACGAGCAACACCATAGTGCTCTTCGCCGACAACGCTAACTTGCAACATTGTAGACGTAGAATCCAGCGGGTCAACCGCAGGATAAATCCCCTTCGCAGCCAAACCGCGAGACAACACAGTTGTAGCGTCCAAGTGAGCAAAAGTCGTAGCCGGTGCGGGGTCAGTCAAGTCATCCGCAGGTACGTACACAGCTTGAACCGAAGTAATCGAACCTTCGGTAGTCGAAGTAATCCGTTCTTGCAAGTCGCCCATGTCTGTACCGAGAGTCGGCTGATATCCCACAGCCGAAGGCATCCGACCCAACAGAGCCGATACCTCAGAACCCGCTTGCACAAACCGGAAGATATTGTCAATGAACAGCAGCACGTCTTGCTTGCTGACATCACGGAAGTATTCGGCCATCGCCAGAGCCGACAAGCCCACGCGCATCCGAGCACCAGGCGGCTCGTTCATTTGACCGTAAACCAGAGCAATTTTTGATTTGGTGCGGTCTTCTTCGTTAATAACCCCCGACTCGATCATTTCCTTGTAGAGGTCATTACCTTCGCGGGTGCGCTCGCCCACACCACCGAACACGGACACGCCGCCGTGAGCCTTGGCGATGTTGTTCACGAGTTCCATCATAATCACGGTTTTGCCGACGCCTGCGCCGCCGAACAAACCGATTTTGCCGCCGCGACGGTAGGGGGCGAGCAGGTCAATCACCTTGATCCCAGTTTCAAACACCGAAGGCTTGGTTTCCAGTTCGGTGAAAGCCGGCGGGTTGCGGTGGATGGGCATACTTTCGGAAGTATTGACCGGGCCGAGGTTGTCTACGGGTTGGCCGATGACGTTAAAAATCCGGCCGAGAGTTGGGATTCCGACGGGAACTTGGATCGATGCCCCGGTATCTACTACTTCCATGCCACGCACCAAGCCGTCGGTGGTACTCATGGAAACTGCACGCACTTGGCTGTCTCCCAGCAGTTGTTGAACTTCGCAGGTAACGGCAATGTCTTGACCTGCTTCGTTTTTGCCGGAAATCGTGAGAGCGTTATAGATTTGGGGCAGTTTGCCGCCTGGGAATTTTACGTCTACAACCGGCCCAATGATTTGGGTGATGTAGCCTACGTTCGTTTTTGTTGCGGTGGATACCATGAATAGTGCCTTTGTTAGGATGCTATTTTTCCGATATTGGAAAAACTCTTAACATTTAGAAATGCTATTCCTCAGATTACCACTGAACAGACGCACTATTTAGATTTGTATGGGGCTGGTTAAGAGTCATTTTTATGGTTCCTGCCCTCGCTTTTTTTTCCTGCGAGCTGCAGCCAAAGCCCCGATACCCAGGATAGTCCCGAACACTGTGACTGGTTCGGGGACTGGTTCGGGGACTGGTTCGGGGACTGGTGCGGGGACTGGTTCGGGGACTAACTCAGCCGACACGGTGAAGTCTTTGAAGTCAAGCTGGGTTCCTGGTTGGGCATCGTCGAAGGAGATTTTTGTTGGGCCCTTAGCCAGTTGGGCCTTTGTGAGCGATGAAAATTGCTCTGGGCCTTTACCGCCGTTGATGTTTGCAAATGAGTCGCTGGAGTTGTAGTCGAGCATAAAGTCGTCACCAAACACAGCAAGCTGACATCCCGCCACCAGACATTCATCTCTTCGGAACTGGGTGCCGGCGGCCCACCATAGGGTGCTGTTCATGAAGGTACTCGACGAGACGTATTGCTCGAAAGGCTTGCCGCTACCCGTGTCGCTCCACAGCAGCAGGGCATAAATTTGATCCTTCAAAAATTTGAAGGTTTGGGTGATGGAGCCGTTGTCTGAGGTGACTGCGTTGCCGAAGGTTCCTTCCCAGTTGTTGGCAGAGCCGTTATCTGAGGGTTTAGTCTCCTTAAACAGTTCGTAGATGTTGGTGTAGCCATTGTTTCCTGACTCAGCTTTGGCCACCCACAAGCTGGACTGGTAAGGGCTGTGAGATTGCTCGAAGGTAAAGTTTATACTGGTATCTTGCTCGAACTGGATGCCGCCAGCGCCGAACGTGAAAGCCCGGACGGGCGTGCAGATGCTGAGCAACATTGTGGTTGCCAAGCTGGCGACTGTAAAAGATGTTTTTTTGACTAGCGTTAAGGTAGTCATAACCCTGATTCCTCCAGTAGTGTTACGTAGTAAGGCGCAAAATGCCATGTTGTCGTGACGCGAATCGACGATCGCGAGCCGGCTATATTTAGGACGATCGTCAAACCTAAAGAAGAGGCTCCACACCAGTGAATCTACCCACAGATCTCACTTAAGGGTGTTTTGGAGTAAATGAGTGCTTCTTCTAAGAGTTTTCACTTACACCAGATTGCCACAGTTTCATCTGTAAGAGCAAGATTTTTATCCTGCTTAGGCTTCCAACCTACTACATTTACTTCGTTGCGGTAACTGTCTAAAGTTGAGTACAAGACTTGTAAATATTGGCTTTCATCAAAAATACATAAAATTTTTAATCGAGCTTTATGAAGCTTTGGTAAAGTTCATCCATAAAATATAAAGTTTTTGAGAGAAAGTCGGCTGTTCGGTTCGTTGCTCCTGAAAGCGCGCTGCAAGCTGCTCGGCAGATGCAGAAAGCAGCGGCGGCTACCGCGAGTAGGGATGTGAGCGAGTTTTTTGCCACTCTAAGCAAGCTGTATAACAGGCGATCGGTACTTACGTAGTTTTGACTAAAATTCCGAGTTTTTTAAACCCCTCACCCTCGCATTCCGCGCCATATTTTCCCCCACAGTCCCGGACGCATTAACCCGGTTTTTTAAGGTAATTGGATCATCGAAGCATTGAAAGTCAAAAAAAGAAACTAAGTTTCCTTTCCCGCGCCTGACTTCTAGTAAAAAAAACTGTTTTTACGTAAATCATATTAATTAAAAACCTACATTTCCTTTTTCATTTATAATTATTCTGTCACCCAAAATAGACGGCTCCTATTGACATGAGGAATTTTTAGGAGTAAATATAGGAGAAATAAATACGATCGCACTTTAAGCACAATCTTTAAACACAATGACACCCAACAAACTACATTTGCTCGGATGGTTATTCCTTGTTGGCTGGCTGAGTGCAGCGGCGGGTTCGGCAAACGCGCAACCCATTACCCCGGTACCAGACGGCACTAACACAGTTGTTACTCCCAGCGGCAACCGCTACGACATTTCCGGGGGGGCCTTCAGCGGAGATGGGGCTAATCTTTTTCACAGTTTTACTCAGTTTGGCCTCAGCGAGGCTCAAACGGCTAACTTTCTGACTAATCCCAATATTCAAAATATTTTGGGAAGGATTACTGGGGGTAATCCTTCTTTAATAAATGGCTTAATTCAAGTTACGGGCGGCAATTCCAATTTATTTTTGATGAATCCTGCTGGCATAATTTTCGGGCCGAATGCCAGTCTCAACGTGCCGGGATCTTTTAATGCTACTACGGCGACAGGTATTGGTTTTGGGAACAATCAGTGGTTTAGTGCGATCGGCAATAACAATTGGGCAACTTTAATCGGGGCACCGAATAGTTTTGCGTTTACCAATTTGCAAGGGGGAAGCATTGTTAATGCAGGCAATCTGACGGTGACACCAGGTCAAAGTTTAAGTTTGATCGGCGGTACGGTTGTCAATACGGGTCAGGTAACTGCGCCTAGCGGCAATATTCTGATCAGCGCCGTACCGGGTAACAATTTGGTGCGAATTAGTCAAGCTGGAAATTTATTGAGCTTGGATATTCAGCCGACAGCAAATCAAAGTTCGCTGCCAAACAATTGGACGCAGCCTGTGTTATCTTTGCCGGAGTTGCTGACTGGACAAGGTGTGGCACAGGCGACGGGTTTGACGGTAAATCCCAATGGGGAAGTTGTGTTAACAGGGAATGTTGCTGTGCCGGTAACTGCGGGAACTGCGATCGCATCTGGCAGCGTCAATGTCTCTGGCAACACTGGCGGTACTGTAAATATTTTAGGCGACCAAGTAGGAGTTATTGCAGGCAATATCAATGCTTCTGGGATTAACGGTGGCGGTAATGTACTGATTGGCGGAGATTATCAGGGTTTGGGGACGGTGCCCAGTGCTTCGCGGACTTTTGTTAGCAGCAACTCGACGATTAATGCTGATGCTGTTAGTAATGGGAATGGCGGGCGAGTCATAGTTTGGGCTGATGAAACTACTCGCTTTAATGGCAATATTACGGCCAGAGGTGGCTTGTTTTCTGGGAATGGCGGCTTTGTGGAAGTGTCGGGAAAGCAATCGCTGGATTTTCAAGGATTAGTTGATTTGCGATCGACCTTTGGGATTGCTGGCACCTTATTATTAGATCCTACTGATATTATTATTAGTACAGGTGCGGATACAGGCGGCATTTTAGCAGGGGGAGCATTTACGCCCTCTGCTGCTACTTCTACAATTAATAATGGGACGCTGCAAACACAGCTAGGTTTGGGAAATGTGACTATTTCCACTGCATCGGATTTTCCGAGCCAAGGTAATATTACAGTCAACGCTCCGATTTCTTGGGCTAATAGTAATTCCTTGACTCTGAATGCTAATAATAATATTGCTATTAATAACAATATCACAAGTCAGGGAGGAAATATTACTCTGAATGCTGATAGTGATAATCTAAACGGTGGTGGTGTCCGTATCGTAGGTTCGACGATCGATACTAATGGTGGTAATTTCCTGGGTAATGGTCAGGGGAGCATCGGGGAGGGAATCATTGTCCAGAACAGCACAATTAATGCCGGAAGTGGAAACATTGACCTGAATGGTATTGGTGGCTTAGGTTTTTTCGGCGGAGGAGACGGTGGGGCCGTATTATACAGTAATGGTATTTCGATTGGCGCTAGCACACTACAAACTACTGGCAGCGGCAATATTACTCTCAACGGTACTGGCGGAACCGAACTCACCCCCGAAGGTATGGTTGTTACAGGTACATCTAAGGTGACTTCAGCTAATGGAAATATCAGCCTCACTGGCACAGGTGGAACTGGAAGCGGCAGCAACGGGATTAACATTAATACCACCAGCACAGTGGAATCGATCGGAACAGGGAGTATTACTTTCAACGGTACTGGCGGAAACGGGATAGATGATAATAAAGGGATATCTATTGACAGCAGTACAGTGCGATCGGCTGGGGGAAATGTCAGCCTGACTGGAACAGGTGCGGGGACAGGAATCCAAAATAGAGGCGTTAATCTAAACAACGCTACAGTGGAGTCAACGGCGGGGAACGGGACTGTCACCATCACCGGGACTGGGGGAAATGGGACGAGTGGCAATCAAGGGATAAGGCATTTGGGCAGCACGGTAAAATCCCAGAATGGAGATATCGCCCTAACTGGAACAGGCCAGGGGAGCGCGGACAACAACACGGGTATTTTAGTGGATGGGGTGGTGGAGTCCACAGGCACCGGGAATGTGACTCTGAGGGGTGTTGGCGGCAATGGGACTAATTCCAATGAAGGGATATTCATGGCCGCCACAGTGAAAGCGCTCTCTGGAAATGTAAGTCTGACTGGTACAGGTGGTGGCACTGGGTTTAGCAACGAGGGTATAGAGATATCTTACGGTTTTATCCAAACCGCAGGCTTGGGAAAGGTGACGTTGACGGGGACGGGCAGTGCAGGCACGGACAGTAATTTCGGGATCAGACTCAACTCAGGCAGGGTACGATCGGAGAATGGAGATATTGTTTTAACCGGTACGGGTGTAGGTGCAGCATTTAGCAACTACGGCATTCACTTCCTCACGTTCGAGGGTAGTAGCAGCGTGCAAGCTATGGAAACGGGTAATATTAGTCTCACGGGAAAGGCTAACAACAATTCCATTCCCATTAACCTCACCGAAGGTGTGATTGACGCGACTAAAGGCGGCAAGGTCACTTTGACGGGCGATGAAATTCAATTGTCAGAAACAATTCAAGTTAAAGGTACTGGGACTATCCAGTTGGAGCCGCTTACTCCCACTTTAGATATTACTGTGGGCGGTAATACTGCGGACGCTCGTTTGAATCTCAGCACTGCTGAACTCGCGCCTCCGTTTTTAAATGGGTTTTCCCAAATGATTATCGGGCGCACGGGTGGGACGGGGAATATCGCAATTGACCCCGCTGGTGTTACTTTTAATTTCCCCGTCACAATGCAAGCTGGCACAATTGCAGTCGATGGAAACCTTACAGGTGTAAACAACGCTTCAATAACTTTTAAGGCTCCAACGACTAACTTAAACGCAAATATTCTCACCAACGAACAGAATATTACCTTTGGTGAGCAAGTCTCTCTCCGTACGGGTTCTAATGTCACTCTCGATACTGGGTTAACGGATGCAGGCGACATTAATTTTGGGGGAACGGTTGACGGCGATGGCAACCTAGTTTTGACTACGGGAACAGGTATTATTAATCTCAGCGGGCCAATTGGGACGCCTGTGCCATTGCGTTCCCTGAAAATAGAAAATTCTCTCAATGTTACCAGTCCCAACCCGATCGCAATTACAACTACAGGCGATATTACTGCTGGCGATATCACAAATCCCGGACGGGCGATCGCCCTTACCAGCACTAAGGGCAATATTGATACGACTGCAGGGGCAATTGATACCACATCCAGTACCGGAAATGGTGGCCCGATTACACTCAGTGCCAACAATATTAATGCTAGTAATCTTAACTCCAGTTCCACTGCTGGTAATGGCGGAAAAATCACCCTCACAGGTCAAACAGGCAACATTTTTGCATACTCAGGAGTAGTTAATTCCAGTTCTAGTTCCGGTGCCGCTGGAGATATCGCGATCGCAACTCCCAATGAAGTTGGGATAAATAGCATTGATGCTAATGGATTGCCCGGTACTGGAAATATTAGCATTACCGGGAATGAGATTGGCTTTTCGGGAGCAGGTTCCGCCCAGAGTAAAGGGAGTTTTTCAATTCAGCCTTTTTCGCCAAATTTCGGAATTCGCTTCCAGGCTGGACTTGGTGACGATCCGCAGGCGATCGATATAGGAGCACCGTTTTTATCCTCCTTGCGTAATGGCTTTAGTGCCATTGTTTTCGGAGGGAACACTACTACAGGCAATATCACTGTAGAGAATTTGCCAGTATCTTTTGCCGATCCTGTGACTTTCAATACTCAAGGCACAATTTTTCTCAATCCCAATCAATCGATTTCGGGAACTGATAATGCTTCAATTACTCTCAATGCTACAACTAATAACTTAAATGGCAGTATTACCACCCAATCTCAAGATATCACAATTAACGGTAATACCTTAGTTGGAGATAGCGTCTTAGTCAGTAATGGCATTTCAGCAGGTGGCAGTATTCTGTTTAACAATAACATTGATGGCAGTGGCAATCTCACTTTAGAAACAGGTACTGGAAAAATTGAGGTTAAAGGTTTGATCGGCGACGCGACAGTATTAGGAAATCTCACCGTCAAAAGTGCTGGTTCAACTACATTTAATGCTGTCAAGTCTACCACTTTTACCACAAATCCTGGCGGTACAACCGAACTGAAGGCCGATGTCACTACAACTGGCACTCAAACTTATGGAGATGCAGTTACAATTGCCAACAATCCGATTCTCGCAGGCAGCGACATTACTTTCGATACTACTGTTAACGGCAGCAGCGATTTGACGGCGAATGCGGTTAGCGGTAATCTTACATTCAATGGTGCTGCAAGTGTGATCGGCAATTTAACAGCTAAGTCTACAGGAACAACCGCATTGAATCAAACAGTCAATGCCGCGAGTTTGACTACAGATGCTGGCGGCACAACTCAACTCAATGGCAATGTGACTACAACCGGCAGTCAAACTTATGGAGATGCAATTACAATTGCCAACAATCCAATTCTTGCAGGCAGCGACATTACTTTCAACGATACTGTTAACGGCAGCAGCGATTTAACAGCTAACTCTACAGGAACAACCGCATTTAATAAAACAGTCAATGCCGCGAGTTTGACTACAGATGCTGGCGGCACAACTCAACTCAATGGCAATGTGACTACAACGGGCGCTCAAACTTATGGAGATGCAGTTACAATTGCCAACAATCCGATTCTTTCAGGTGACAGCATAACTTTCAATAATACTGTTAACGGCAGCAGCGATTTGACTGTAAAAGCCGCTAGCGGTGATGTTACATTCAATGGTGCCGTTGGGAATCCAACAAATGCGATCGGCAATTTAACAGCTAACTCTACAGGAACAACCGCATTTAATAAAACAGTCAATGCCGCGAGTTTGACTTCAGATGCTGGCGGCACAACTCAACTTAAAGGCTATGTCACTACAACTGGCCTTCAAACTTATGGAGATGCAGTTACAATTGCCAATAATCCGATTCTCGCAGGCAGCGAAGTTACTTTCAATAATACAGTTGACGTAGCTGGCAATCTGGGTATTGCGGCTGATAATGTTAATCTCAAAGGAACTGTAACAACCACCAATGACGGCACTCTCACAACTACCAATAAGGTGAATCTCAATATTGAGAAAAACCTGAATTTAGACGGTGCATTTATTCAAAATGGCGGTGGAACCACTGCGGTTAGCGGAAATATCACCACAACTAATGATAACATTAGTTTTAGCGATCCGGTGACATTAAAAGCTCCTGTAAATTTTACACTGGGAGATGCAGCTATTACTTTCGGTTCTACTGTATCGGCAGGTAGTAACCCTCTGAATTTAACAGCAGGTGAAATTAATTTTTCGGGTAATGTTTCTGGTACTGGTGCGTTAACGCTGCAACCCGCAACAGCAGGACAAAATATTGTTGTTGGCGCAATTGATAACAATACTAGCGCTTTAGATTTGACTGCATCGGAACTTAATTTGATTCAAAATGGATTTAGCTCGATCGCGATCGGACGATCGGATAGCAGTGCCAATATTAGTGTTCCCTTTAATCTCACATTTTTAGATCCAGTAAATATTCAAACGGGAACTGGTACGATCGCACTTGATGGCACTATTACCGGCAATGACAACAGCAGCATTGCTCTTAACGCTGCCACAATTAATTTGAATTATGGCATCAATACCAATAAAAATCCGCTCGCTCTCAACGGCACGGTAACACTCGGCAACGCGATTAATCTCAGTACCAGCGGCGGAGATATTAAGATAACGGGTGCGATAGACGGTAATCATTTGTTGAACTTAGATGCCGCTACAGGCAATGTGTTGGTGCAAGGAAATATCGGAGGAACAGCACCACTTTCTGTTTTGAATGTTACGGCAACGCAGGCAGAATTCACTAACGGTAATATTGCGAGCAATTCGGGTTTTAATATTGCTGCTGCCAGCACTAAGTTGGGTGGCAATGTTACTACTAATAATGGCAATATCAATATTAACGGTGTTCTCGGGTTGACAAAAGATGCGATATTGAGTACGGCTGGAGGGAATATTGCCTTTGGAGGTGCGATCGACAGTATTGATGCGGCCCGCAACTTAAATCTGGATGCAGGTAGCGGCAGCATCACTTTCAACGGTTCGGTGGGGGCCACCAGCAAGTTAGGAAATCTTGCGATCGAAAATGCTGGCAATGTGACAGGAAACTCGACAATTAACGCGCAACAATTGACGGCACTAAACACGGAAAAAGTCAATTTATGGGGAGATGTCACCGCCGCCAAAGTCGATATTACTGCCAAGGGCGATATAACCGTTAAAAATATTACTGCTAATGGCGGAGAAATTCTCTTTACAAGCGGTAACAATTTCACCGCCGGCAATTTGAATACATCGGCAAACAGTGGCGGCAACATAACAGTTAAGGCGATAACTTCAATTACCACCGGACAAATTAACTCTAGCGGTATAGTCGGAAATGCCGGCAATGTGTTCTTAGATCCGATCGGCGATATTCAAGTAGAGTTTATCAATGCCCAAGGCGGTACAGGCAGCACCGGTGGCGAGGTGACAGCAATAACAGGCAATTTTTTCCGCGCTACGGGTACTTTTTCCACCCCACTGTCGCCCACGGGATTTGCTAGCATTTCTACTGCTGGCGGCGCCGGTGGTGGCAAAATTACAATTGTGCACGCTGGGGGAGATGGAGGGACGCCGATTCAACCGTTTGTGGTGGGGGATGCTGCTAGCAACGGTACGGCGGGTGCAATTACAACGGGACAATCTACCATTACATCGCAGTCGTTTCCGCGTTCTAGTAGTGTGGGTAATATTGTGTTTTCGACTGACGACGCGATCGATCCGACGCCAACGCCAACTCCAACTCCGGTAGTAACTCCAACTCCCACTCCGAGTGAAACTCCAACTCCGGTAGTAACTCCAACTCCCACTCCGAGTGAAACTCCAACTCCGGTAGTAACTCCAACTCCGACTCCGAGTGAAACTCCAACTCCGGTAGTAACTCCAACTCCGACTCCGAATGAAACTCCAACTCCGGTACTAACTCCGACTCCCACTCCAAGTGTCACTCCCACTCCGGTACTAACTCCGACTCCCACTCCAGTTGTCACTCCAACTCCGGTACTAACTCCAACTCCCACTCCAGGTGTCACTCCAACTCCGACTCCGAGTGAAACTCCAACTCCGGTAGTAACTCCAACTCCGACTCCGAGTGAAACTCCCACTCCGCTAGTAACTCCAACTCCCACTCCAAGTGTCACTCCAACTCCGGTAGTAACTCCAACTCCGACTCCGAGTGAAACTCCCACTCCGCTAGTAACTCCCAATCCCACTCCAAGTGTCACTCCCAATCCCACTCCAAGTGTCACTCCCACTCCAAGTGTCACTCCCAATCCCACTCCAAGTGTCACTCCCACTCCCGCTCCGAGTGTCACTCCCACTCCAAGTGTCACTCCCACTCCGATCGATCCTACGGAAATACAAGTGCCCGGACCTGTGACAGCAACAACATCGCCCACAGCCGCAGATACACCCGCACCGCAAGGAGAATCTTCAACCCCTGATTCAGAAGACTTTCAACCCCCGAAAACTCCACCGCTAGACAATCCCGGTGTTGCTGCTACCGATCGAGTTTTAACCATCGATCAAAGTATCACCAGTCAATTACCCGCGGACATCGTACCGTCCCCACCAGAATCAAAACAACCACCAACAGTCAATCCTACTTCTAATTTAGTTCTGGGATATGTTCCGTCTCCCGATGGACTTTTTGAAGCTAACGACATACAGAACATAGTCTGGCGAATCGAAGAAATGAGGAATCAAGAATTTGGAGAATACCTGGGGGTAAAAGCCAATCTCCCAGAGGAAAAACTCTTGATTTCGACATTCCAACAAACCTTACAAAATATTGAACAGCAAACCGGCAAGCGGTCTGGTATTATCTACATAGTCTCGCGAGAAGATCGACTGGAACTAATTTTAGTTCCTCCGGTCGGCCGGCCGATTCACTACAGCGTCCCCGAAGCCAACAGAGCAGCTCTTTTCCCTACCGTCCAGGAGTTGCGAGCTGAAATCACCAATCCTGCAAAACGCGCTAGTACCAGTTATCTACCCGCAGCCCAGCAACTATATAAATGGGCGATCGCACCCCTAGAAAAAGACTTACAAAACTTAGGAATTCAAACTTTATTACTGTCAGTCGATCCCGGATTGCGGAGCCTGCCCTTTGCCGCATTGCACGACGGTAAAGGCTTCTTGATTGAAAAATACAGTTTCAGCCTAATTCCAAGTTTTAGTTCGACTAATACCGATTATAAAGCTGTTAGAGACGCCACAGTGCTAGCAATGGGAAGGTCAGAATTTGTTGACCAACAGCCCTTGCCCAATGTGCCGATCGAACTGCAGGCGATTTCGGCTCAGTGGCAGAGCCCATCTTTCCTCAATTCTACTTTCACTTTAGATAATCTCAAGTCGGAACACACCAAGGGAGGATTTCGGATCGTTCACCTAGCAACTCACGCTGAATTCAAACCGGGAAAAGCGAGCAATTCCTACATTCAAATGTGGAATTCCAAATTGCAGCTCGATCGCATGGAGAGTTTGAATTGGCGAAATCCGCAGGTAGACTTGTTAGTATTAAGTGCTTGTAGAACTGCTATGGGCGATCGGGAAGCAGAATTAGGTTTTGGAGGTTTAGCAGTAAAATCCGGCGCGAAATCTGCTTTAGGGAGTTTGTGGTATGTTGACGATGGAGGCACTTTGGGGCTGATGAGCGAATTTTACCACCAGTTGCGAGGAACCACAACTAAGGCAGAAGCTTTGCAACTGGCTCAACAAGCAATAATGTCCGGTAAAGTACGACTGGAAAACGGACAGTTAGTAACAACAGGCGGCAAGTTAAATTTACCTGCTAATTTACAACAAACAAACCAAAATTTTTCTCATCCTTACTATTGGAGCAGTTTCACCATGATCGGAAGCCCTTGGTAAGCTGCTATTTTTATCTTTCATTCTCCGCTTCTTAGGGACGAAAGTTTCTACAGTAGCGACAATGCCCGCTTGGGGTAGTTGGGGCGGTTCCCCCGTGGCTGCCCCAATTTCAACCCGCGATCGATCCAGGGGGTTTGGAACTCTCTTTCTGTTTCATCACGATCAAAGTAATATCATCAAAAACCTTCCGATCGCCAATATACTGCCGCACATCATCTATCACAGATTACCTAATGGCAATAGCAGGTAAGTAGACTTACCTGCTAATTTACAACAAGAAAAACAATAGTTTTCCGCTCTTTATTGCTGGAGTGTTTTCACGGTGAGAGTTTTTTTGTAACCCCCATATTTTAAGTAGCAAATTTGTTCGTTCAACAATCATCTCTAACCCGCAGATGCTCTATCTAGGGCTGCTTTGTCTCGGATTGGGTGCCGCAGTTCCGTAATTGACTCGACAGCCGATATTGAACAAACTCGAACTGCACTCAAGAGGGACAATCTGCTGATCGAGGAGGGCGCTGCAACTGACATACTCGTCGTTATTAGTATCTCTTACCATACATTCGATCGGGTTAGCTCCCGATCGCGCCGACCAACTCTTCATACCTACCACTGCAATCATATGCTGCCAGTAGAAAGCAAATAGCAAAACTCCCAAAAGTACAGCAACGGCTAATCCTGCTTTCAACTTCCAACTATTTAGGATGTTTCCCAAACTATTTTTCACGTTTTCCACTCCCGAAATTGAGCTTTCGGTAGTTATTTCGGGAGTTGTCAAGTTTGTTTGTGTTTGTTCTGCTGGAACTTCCGACATAATGTATCTCCTATGATTGCTGGGATTTGGCTAAGCGGGCAGTGGCGATCGCTATTGCAAACTCTATCAAATTTTAGCAAAACTAGCCAGTACCGACAACCGATTCGGGCAGCACCGCCGGGGAAGTAGGTATATTGACCAAGTGCGATCCTCTTCGTTGGCGTAGCCCCCGTAGGGGCGGGCTTCGCTAACGCAATTTCTATGCCTTTTGAGGTATTGCCCAATTCGCGATCGGCTATTTGGCACCTAGGGAAATAGAATGGTTGGCGATGTTCTCGGAAAACGGCTCAAGTGAATCAGCTTTTTTACGAACCGCAGACGGCGCAGAGGGCGCAGAGAAAGAAAAAAGAGAGATATATTGACTTTCACCAATCATTTAGGGTTTCGATAGCAATTCTAATAACTCAGCTTCCGAAAGTAGTTCGATTCCCAAAGATTGAGCCTTTTCTAACTTAGAACCCGCATCTTCTCCCACAACAACATAATCAGTTTTAGCACTCACAGAACTTGTGACCTTACCTCCTGCTTTTTGAATCAAATCTTTAGCTTCATCTCGTTTCAGAGTGGGTAAAGTTCCCGTCAGCACAAAAGTTTTGCCTGCAAGTTGTAAATTTGTGCTCGCTAAATTTTGATTTTTAACTTCTGACTGCAATTGCAAGCCCGCAGTTTTCAACCGTGCAATTAAACTTTGATTTGCCGACACTCGAAACCACTGATAAACCGCTTGAGCAATTTCCGGCCCGATGCCGTAAACGCCCTCAATCGATGCCGCCGATACCGCTGCTAACTCTTCCACATTTGCAAACCTTTCTGCCAGCAATTGAGCGTTCACACTGCCGACGTGGCGGATGCCCAAGCCGTAAAGTACCCGCGAATAAGGTTGATTTTTCGATTGGGCGATCGCACTTACCAACTTTTCTGCTAACTTCTTACCCATGCGTTCCAAACTCATCAATCTTTCCGCAGTCAAATCGTACAAATCCGCCGCAGAATGCACCAAATTGCTATCAACCATTTGCTGCACCAACTTTTCCCCAACACCGTTAATATCCAGAGCATCCCGGCTGCAAAAATGAATCAGCGAACCCCTCAAAATCGCTGGACAAGATGTATTAATGCAGCGAGTAACGGCCTCCCCCTTTTCCCGAACCACAGGCTGTTCGCATTCGGGACAGCAACTAGGGATTTGGAAAAGTTGAGCATTTTGGGGGCGAAGTTCTGGCAAAACTCGCACAACTTCTGGTATAATTTCCCCAGCTTTTCTAACAATTACAGTATCACCAATGTGGAGATTTAGGTCGGAAAGTCGATCGCTATTATGGAGAGAAGCCCGCGAAACCGTTGTCCCCGCCAACTGCACCGGTTTGAGTTCCGCTACAGGAGTCAGAGCCCCGGTTCTGCCTACTTGCACGGTGACAGCTTCTACTATTGTAGGGACTTCGGCAGCGGGATACTTCAGGGCGATCGCCCAACGCGGAAACCTCTGAGTAAAACCCAATTGTTTTTGCAGCAAAACCGAATTAATCTTAACAACAACCCCATCCGTCATGTAAGGCAAATTCCGCCGCTCAGTATCCCAATATTCGTAATACTCGCGAACCTCATCCAAAGCATAGCAAATTTTGCGATTGGGATTCACCTTAAACCCCATTCGTCGCAACAATTCCAACGAATCCCACTGCGTGTCACCCTCGTTACCCTGATCTAAATGCAGAGTATAAGCAAAGAAATCCAACCGTCGCTTATCCACAATTTTAGAATCCAACTGCCGCAGCGTACCCGCCGCAGCATTGCGAGGATTAGCAAACAATTGTTCCCCAGCTTTTTCCCGTTCCCGATTAATTTCCTCAAACACAGCTAAAGACAAAAAAGCTTCTCCCCGCACTTCCACAACAGGCGGCGGATTATCTAAATTGAGCTTTAAAGGAATCGAGCGAATAGTCTTGACATTTTGAGTAATTTCCTCTCCGGCAATGCCGTCTCCCCGTGTCGCACCACGGACTAAAACTCCATTTTCATAGGTTAACGCTAAAGCAGAACCGTCAATTTTTAACTCGCAAACATAGGAAACCCCCCCCAACCCCCCCTTGCTAAGGGGGGGAGTAATTTCCGTGTTTTCCTGATTGCTAATGGAAGATGTTATTCCCTCTTGTCCCCCCCTTTGATAAGGGGGGGTTAGGGGGGGTGCATTTCCTTCTTGACCGGGGGTTAGGGGGGGCGCTACCCTTTGCCAGCGTTCCTGCCATTTAGCAAATTCCTCAAAATTAAAAGCATTTTCCAAACTGTAGAGAGGAATATTATGTTTGACGCTAAAAAATTGAGTAGCAGGCTGTTCTCCCACCCGCTGAGTCGGACTTTCGGCAGTAATTAATTCCGGATAATCTGATTCTAATTCTTGTAACTGGCGATAAAGTCGATCGTACACTTCATCTGGCATAACGGGCGCATCGAGAACATAATAAGCATAGCTAGCTTCCTGTAGCTGCTGCCTCAACTGTTGAATTTGCTGCTGAATTTCTGCTGCCATATCAATTTAAGGTTGTCGATTTTCGCTGTTAAATTTTTGATTATAACTCTTCATTTTAGCTCAAAAAAAAGGAGCAAGCAACCTATCTGCTGCCAGAGCAATTTTAGATTTGAGAGGATTAATCTCAATTTGAGCTAAAAACAAAGATCCAGCAACTAGAAAATCAAAACTTATCCTAATTATCACCCTGCCCAAAAACGGATAATTAATTTCCGACAGGAGTCGCCCGTCGGCCAAAATTTTCGACTCTTGTTCAACCTCCCAGATTCATCTATGGAGTAAATTTCCAATCCTTCGACTGATTGAAAGCCGAAAGTTGTGCCCAACATATCACACCGAATTCTCAATCTTAAAATCCACTGACTCGCCTTTATAGCTGCCGAATATTGGGCGTAAATCATCACAAATTCAAGTCTTCAAACTCGGAAAATTTCTTGTTTTCCCCGGACATGGAAGGTTGCAGATTCTCACTGTTTTTTTCGGCGCTCAAGTTGCTATTGGCGCGGGATTTGGTGAATTCTTGAGCGTTTGGCTTGGTGAAAGCGAGCGGTTCAGCGTGTTCAACCTGAAATACGTTGGCGTAGAGGTTGGCAATAATCTGTTTGCCTCCCTGGGTCAATTCCAAGTAGTTCAAAGCTGCTGGAATGTAAGGAAAAACTCCATTCCAATAAAACTTGGCGTAATTTTGTCGCAAATCTCCAGGAGACTTGTAGCCCAAGATTTTATTAGTGCCGACTTCCTCAAATTCGTAGAACAGGGCACTTATTTTTCGCAGGTAATTTGGGTCGCTCAACTGACCGATCAAATCGGCGGCTCTAGCGAGTCCAGAATAATTGTTTCTGTCTTGATGAGTTTCGCTAGCAGGAACTGGAAAGCGCGTCAATTCAATATTGCGCTTGATTTGTTCGGCATCAATTAATGTGTGGCCGCCGAAGCGTTCGTCAATTACGAGTTTTCCTCGATCGACATGATAAGGAGTTAAACTGGCAGAAGTTGCGCCGATCGGCACAGAAACCATGCCCCCGTCAATACCCGTAGCGTAGAGTCCCACAGCTTCTTGGTCTTGGCGACAAACACCTTTGACGTAGCCGATATCGTGGCACAGCAGCGAAATCAGGTAGTGCAGCCAATCTTCCGGCGACACTCCCCCTTCGCGAATATGCTTGCCGCGGAGAATCTCTTGTCCCACCAAAGCCACGAGCATTGTGTGTTCCACATTGTGGTACAGAGCATCGCAGTTAGCGATATTTTCCAGAGCCATAGTCCCTGCCCAGGCGATAATTTCAGGGTAGTCAGGCTTGTACTTGCCGTAGGTGCGACGGTAGCCGGCCTGCAGCTCTTGCACAAAAGCGTCAATCAGGATAGCAGTTGCATTGAACATCATAAATTCTCTCACTCAGGCTGTAGTTACAAACTTGATCGACAATATCTTGCATAGCTGAAAAAATAATCAATGGGCATTCCACCAGGTTTGACCCCTCGGCGTTAAATTTTAAATTTCAGCTAGCCTTGTAAAATCAGAAAATTACTTTTAGGCTATGCTTCCCAAGATAACCTAATTTCCGAAGCATCCGAACCAACAGATCGATTTTTCGGCATTAAATATTGGCGAAACAATTTACATCGTTTCACCGACTAATTATTAGAAGTCCTAGGTGTGAAAGTTATGAACTGTCTGTTTCGGAGTCTCTCCACTGCTGCCCTTCGCACTCGGCGGTCGATCGCCCCAAAATACCTAGGATTGTTTGCATTCACGGCTGTTTGCACTGCCACACCGGCAATGGGTGCCGAGCGAATTTACGTAACTTACGGGGCGCTAGAAGAATCAGTTCCCATCGAATCCCTGGCACTCTTCGCCCAAGAAGGCAAAATAGACTCGAACTTGGATGGCTTCGCTCAGTACATCAAAGAATCTCAGCTAGCTGAGATTCGCAGCGCCCTGCAAGCGAAAGCTGAAATCAGCCAGGTGACGATCGCCCAATTTCTCTACACACCTCAAGGAGAAGTGCTGCTGAGACGCTTAGGCCGAGTAATTCAAACCAAAGCTCGGCAGCCTGGATTTTATGCCATCCGAGCCGCCCTGATTTTAGCAGCCTCAGATCCAGAAGGCCTGACAATTCTCAACGTGCTGCGGAAATTCCCCACCTATGGCATCAGGATTGACATCGCCCGCGCCTTGGGTATCGCCAACGAGCTGACATCGCTGATCAACCGTTCCAATCAGACGATCGCCGGAGTCGCCCAGTTGTCCGAAGTACAAGCAGCCTCAGAACCCGCCATACCGCCCGCCGAAATGCTGCAGCCCCAGCTACCGGGCCCCTATACTTGGAAAAAATCATCGGTAACTGTGACGAGTCCAAATCGCCCTCGCACCTTTGATATGGACATTTACCTGCCGCAGGGCAGCCAGCAACCGGCCCCAGTAGTAGTAATTTCACACGGTTTAGGTTCTGATCGCCTTTCCTTCGAGTATTTAGCAAAACACCTAGCCTCCTACGGCTTTGCCGTCGCCGTCCCCGAACACCCCGGCAGCAACGCCCAACAAATCCAAAACTTAGTAACAGGCAGAGCCACTGAAGTAGCAGAACCAGCAGAATTTATCAACCGCCCCCTCGACATCAAAGACCTGCTCGATTATTTAACCAAACTTTCTACAACCGATCCGACCTACCAAGGGCAGCTCGACTTGCAGCGAGTCGGCGTCATCGGCCAGTCTTTCGGTGGCTATACGGCTTTAGCATTAGCCGGGGCGGGGATTAATTTTGCACAGCTAGACAATGATTGCCGGCTCGAAAACGATACTTGGAACCTCTCCCTACTGTTGCAGTGTCGCGCCCGCGGACTAGATCGCAACCAGTACAATTTCGACGACCCGCGCATCAAAGCTGTGATCGCCGTCAACCCGATCGTCAGCAGCATTCTTGGAGAAACAAACCTCAGCACAATCCAAATCCCAGTCATGGTAATCGCAGGCAGCGCCGATACCGTCGCCCCCGCTTTCCTCGAACAAATTCAACCGTTCACATGGCTGACATCGCTCAACAAATATCTGGTATTGATGATCAACGGGACTCACTTCTCAACGATCGAGGAATCCCCTCAAAGCCTATTTCTGCCACCACCACAGGCGATCGGACCTGAGCCAGCTTTAGCCCGCCGCTACCTCAGCGGACTCAGCCTAGCTTTCATGGAAAGCTATTTGAACAACAAATCAAATTTCCGCCCGTATTTGGAGCCATCCTACGCTTTAAGCATCTCCCGAGACACTCTTGGACTGAGAATTTTGCGATCGCTCACCCCCCAGCAACTCCTGCAGTTCAGGATTTCTCCACCTCCTCGCATCCCTGCCTCTCCACCTGTCCTCGCTCCTGTTCCTCTACCTTCTCCTCCTCCGATAGCTCCCGTTCGTTAGGGTTGAGGTGCGCCGCGTGTGCACGCTGTCGTCTATTTTCGCACGGGGGCGATGGCGTCCCGCCCCGCAAGCTAGGGCCCTGTCTCTGGTTTCATCAGCTTTCCTAATCACAGTCATCAGTTTAACTGTCGTCAAACCTCTTTACAAACGTTAACAATACCGTTAATAATAGAAACATCATCCGAACATTGACAACCAAATACAGCAATCATAAAACCATGACAACAACCTTACAGCAGCGCGAAAGCGCCAACGTCTGGGAACGCTTTTGTGAGTGGGTAACATCAACCGACAACCGGATTTACATCGGTTGGTTCGGAGTCTTGATGATTCCTACCCTCCTGAGCGCCACCATCTGCTACATCATCGCCTTCATCGCAGCCCCTCCAGTGGACATCGACGGCATCCGTGAACCAGTAGCAGGTTCCTTAATGTACGGTAACAACATCATCACAGGTGCAGTTGTTCCCTCATCTAACGCCATCGGCCTTCACTTCTACCCAATCTGGGAAGCAGCTTCCCTCGATGAGTGGTTGTACAACGGCGGCCCCTACCAATTGGTAGTATT